>JBILJE010000183.1:0-6624 GCA_044377395.1 Rariglobus sp.
TAAGGCCCGCGTGAGCGAGTTGGCGCGCATGCTTGGCGACCGCACCGCCAAGAGTGCGCTGGCCCACGCCGAAGAGCTGCTCGGCTAACGCGCGCCAAGGCTGATCTTTGGTGGGCTCAAGCGGGTACACGACAGGCGGATTTCCAATCGTAAGCGGCCTTGTGTTTTAACCCCCTTCCGCCCTCCGATGCCCCCAGCGCTATCCACTATTGTTCACCTCGATGCCGATGCGTTTTTCGTGTCGGTGGAGCTGGCGTTGCAGCCGCACTTACGCGGAAAAATGGTGGCGGTCGGCGGGCGCGAGCGCGGGATCATTGCCTCGGCGAGTTACGAGGCGCGCGCCTGTGGAGTTTACACCCCGATGCCGACTTCGCGGGCGCTGCTCGTTTGCCCCGACCTCATTTTGCTGCCGCATCAGGGCAATTACGGGGAGGTTTCGCGAAAAATGTTCGATCTGTGCGAGACGCTTACGCCCTACGTGGAGCGCAACTCGATCGACGAAGGGTATCTCGATTTGAGTCCGTGCGGATTGACCTCGGCTGAGGCGGTGGAGCGGACCGTGCGCGACTTGCAGCAACGCATCTGGGACGAGCTACAAATCCCCGTTTCGTTCGGCATCGCGACCAATAAACTGGTTTCACAAATCGCCTCCAAGCTTCGCAAGCCGCGCGGTTTCGTGGTGGTGGCGCCAGGCGCTGAGGCGGCTTTTTTGGCACCGCTCGAAATCGGTAGACTTCCCGGCGTCGGCACTAAGACCGAGACCGCCCTGCAGGCGCGCGGTATTCACAAAATCAACGACCTGTTTACCCGTACCGAGCGAGAATTGGAGTCGCTGCTGGGCCGTGATTGGCGGGAGTTTTTGGCTTTGGCGCGGGGTATCGACGAGCGCCCGGTGGCGACTGAACGGGAGGATGCGAAGAGTTATTCGCAGCAGGAGACGTTTCTTAAAGACGTGGGCGACGTGGCTGCGGTGGAGCGCACGGCCAAGGGTATGATCGACGCTCTTATGCCCAACATCCGCGCTGACGGCAAACGGGTGCGCACGCTGACCGTGAAGGTGCGTTACGGTGATTTCACTCAGGAAACCGCGGGCCGGAGCCTGCCCGAAGCCAGTGATTTGGAGCAGCCGTTTTACCCGTTGCTCACCGTGTTGTTAAAACAGGCCTGGACGCAGTCACGGCCTCTGCGGTTGGTGAGTGTGCGGTTTTCGGGAGTGGAGGAGGGCGGTCGGCAGATGGACCTGTTTGCCGAGACCGATGAAAAACGCCGCAAGCTCGCCGCCGTTTTGGATCAAATAAACCAGGGAAAAACGGTGCGTGTGCAGCGCGGCCACCAATTGCCGACCAAGCAGTCCGGCGGGTAGTCGGGTGGCACCGGCAAGTAGTGTCGATTTATACGCCACTGCAGCCAACCCGCAGCCCGCACGACATGGGACTTGCCGCCTTTCGCCGCGCTTGTTTTGGTTTCAGTTTTCCCTCCCATGTGCCAACTGAATTCAAGCGCCGTTCCCCGTCCTCATTCCTCAGTCGTCGTTGATGGTAACGACCGCGCCCCTGCCCGCTCCATGTTGCGTGCCGTCGGTTTCACCGATGAAGACTTTCAAAAACCCCAGATAGCCGTCGTCTCCAACGCCAGTGATATGACGCCGTGCAATGTTCACCTTGGCGACCTCAGCGACCACGCCCGCAAGGGCGTAGCTGATGCCGGAGGCAAGCCCGTTTACTTCAACACCATCACTGTAACGGATGGCATTAGCATGGGCACCCTCGGCATGCGCTATAGTCTCGTTTCCCGTGATGTGATTGCCGACTCCATCGAGACTACCGTGGCCGCTGAGGGTTTCGATGGCGTCATCGCAATCGGTGGCTGCGATAAAAATATGCCCGGCGCGATGATCGCCATTGCCCGCCTCAACCGCCCCGCCGTCTTTATCTACGGCGGCACCATTCTTCCCGGCTTCCTCACCAATGATACTGAGAAGAAGAAGCCTCTCGATATCGTCTCGGTTTTCGAAGCAGTCGGTAAACATGCTAAAGGCGAACTCGACGACGCCGGCCTCAAGGAAGTCGAAAAGTGCGCCATACCTGGCCCCGGCTCCTGCGGCGGCATGTACACCGCCAACACCATGGCCAGCGCCATCGAGGTTCTCGGCCTCAGCTTGCCCAACAGCTCTGCCCAGCTCGCCATCGGTAAGGAGAAGCGCGACGACTGCGAACGCGCCGGCGCCGCCGTCATGGCGATGCTCAAAAAAGGCATCAAGCCCCGCGACATTCTCACCCGCCAAGCTTTCGAAAACTGCATCACCGTATGCACCGCGCTCGGCGGTTCCACCAATCTGGTGCTCCACCTGCTCGCCATCGCCCACTCCGCCGAAGTCCCGCTTTCCCTCGAAGACTTCAAAACCATCGGTGCTCGGGTCCCCCTGCTCGCCGACGTCAAACCCTTCGGCAAATACGGCATGGCCCACCTCATCCGCATCGGTGGCATCCGCCCGCTCATGAAAATGCTTCTGGGCCGCGGCATGCTGCACGGCGATTGCCTTACCGTCTCCGGCCAGACCCTTGCCGAGTCGCTCAAGGACGTCCAACCCTATCCCTCGTACCCGGACCAGCAGGACATCATCCATCCTTTCGACCAGCCCATCAAAACCGAGACCCACCTGCGCGTGCTCCATGGCAACCTCGCCCCCGGCGGCGCGGTCGGTAAAATCACCGGAAAAGAAGGGCTCTACTTCAAAGGCGTGGCCAAGGTTTACGAAAGCGAAGAAGACGCACTCCAGGGCATCCTGCGCGGCGACGTGGTTAAGGGTGATGTCGTCGTGATCCGCAACGAGGGCCCGGTGGGCGGCCCCGGCATGCGCGAAATGCTTTCCCCCACCAGCGCGGTGGCTGGACGCGGTCTGATTAAAGACGTGGCGCTGATCACCGATGGCCGTTTCTCCGGCGGCTCGCATGGTTTCGACGTCGGCCACATCACCCCTGAAGCCGCCAAAGGCGGTCCCATCGGCATCGTGCGCACCGGCGATCTGATCGAAATCGACGCGGTTAAAAACACCATCAACCTGCTCATCCCCGACGCCGAGTACTCCACCCGACTCGCCGCCTACAAGCCCCTGCCCCCGAAGGAAACTCGTGGCGTGTTGGCCAAGTACGCCAAATTGGTCAGCACCGCTTCCGAAGGCGCGGTGACCGACAAATACCTGTAATCACGGCATGCGAGTCGTGCGCCAATGCACGACTCGCCCTTTTGCTGTGAGCGGAGCCTCACGTAGCCAATTGGCTCAGCTGGAAGTGTTATAAATCGCCGAGTTGCGGGCGCAGGATGATTTCCTCGATCACGGTGCGGCGGCCGAGTTTGTAGACGTCGAAAAACGCCTGCGCCACGTCCGCAGCCGGCATGATGCGTTCCTCGGCCACGCCGCTGCCCGACCACGAGGGCGACCAGGTCGCGCCGGGGTGTACGCAGCAGACTCGAACCCCGTGCTCGCGGGTCTCGGCGCGCAACACCTGCGCCAGCCCGGTCACGCCAAATTTGGCCGCGCAATACGCCGCGCTGTTCGGGTACGCGCCCAGTCCGGCGATCGAGCTCATAAAAAACACGTCGCCGTGTTTTTGCGCGATCATGGCCGGTACGAAGGCTTGTGTGACCAAAAAGGCACTACGCAGGTTGGCCGCAACGATGCGGTCGAAGTCCGCAACTTTCGTTTCCACAAAGGGCGCGGCGACGAAAACACCGGCGTTGTTAATCAATACGTCGACGGTGCCGAAGCGTTGTCCGACCGCCGCAGCCAGCGCGGCGACGGCGGTTTCGTCGGTCACGTCGCAGGGGAACGTCGCCACGGTGGCACCGGAGACCGTGCAGGTACGGGCGGTGACGGCGAGGTTTTCGGCATTGCGGGCGACTAGGGCGAGACGCACGCCGGGCAATTGAGATGCAAATACCTGCGCGATGGCCGCACCGATGCCTTGGGATGCGCCGGTGATGAGCACGACGGGCGGTTGTTGGGCGGCGGCTTGAATGGGCGGGTTCATCGTGGGAAAAGCTTAGCAGGCTAGGGAGCCGAAGTCGGAGAAATCGGCGGAGAAGCCGCCGGGCACGCCTTTGCAAATCACGCTGACGGCGTCGTGTGAATGCAGGGATTCCTGGTGCGAGCAGGCGACTTGGAAGTCTGCAATGCGTTTGTCCTTGGCCAACTCTGCGTAGAGCAGGCGGGCGGCGTCTTCGACGAATTTGAGGTGTGCACCGTTGAGTTCGGCGAAGGCCTGTTCGTCTTCGCGTTTAACCATCACCTGGGTCTCGGTGCGAAGGGCACGCACGCACAAGGCCTGAATCTCCTCGATCCAGATCTTTTTACCTGGGGCCTCTTCGATGGTTAACCGGGCCTTGCTGCGCTGCGAATGCGGCACGGTGTAGCTGCCGCGCAGGTCGCGGGCGTGCTCGGCTAGCTCGGCAGAGCAGGGGCAGGCCGACGAGTAAACGAAATCGAAGTGGATGAAGCGGCGGTAGCGGCCCTCGGCGGTCATCACGCCCTCGAAGGCGACGTCGTAGAATTGGTAGCCCTCAAGCCCGCTGCGCAGGCTTTTTTGGAGCATCGGGTAGGAGAAGCGCAGCTTGAGACGGGCGGCCTTGCTCTCGACTTTACGCAGGTAGTCTTTGAGGACTTTGCCCATCCATTCGCCGGTGGTGACGCCGTCCTTGTGTTCATAAAACGAACGCATGATCCGGCTCATATTGATGCCCTTGAGCTCGGCTTGCAGGGAAACGGTACCGGTGACGCTCGTTTCGAGGGTGAGGGTGCGATTGTCCTTGGTGCGGTAGAGCAGGGGGAGTTTGAAGTTGGAAATGCCGACCTGCTGGATGGGTACGTTGCCGCCGGCGATGGATTCGGCGGTTTCCATCATGTCGGGCAGCGAGGCGCGGTAGGCCGGAGTGACCTTGAATTGGGTATCGTAGCCGCGCGGCATTCGGGCGGGCGTGCCGCTCGCGTTACGATGGAGATACATGGGTTTCTTGGATGACATGTCGTTTTTGGGTTTTGGTAGCGCCGGACGGGGACCGATAACCGTGTGCCCGTAAACTTACGGGTGGCCGGCGCAGAGGGAAATGTGGCGGTGGCGAGGGAAGGGGTGCTGAGACGAAGGAAAGGAGGCTGGGAGGCGACGGGTGTTAGACGGCGTCCGGGCCGTAAAATTCGGCGAAGTTACGCGGGGTTTCGTAGAGTTTCACGCAGTGCAGGTGGCCGCTGGTGATATGGGGGGCGAGTTGGTGCCAGAAGGCGATCGCCAGGTTCTCGGTCGAGGGAATCACCCCGCGCAGGAATTCGACTTCCTCGTTGAGATTGCGGTGGTCGCAGTGGGCGAGGATGTGGGTCTGGATGAGGGCGTTGAGGTCGGACAGATCGATGACGTAACCGGTCGCCGGGTCGGGCTGCCCGCGTACCGAGACTTCGAGTACGTAGTTATGGCCGTGCCAACGCGGGTTGTTGCAGGGGCCGAACTGGTCGGTGTTCCACTGCGCGCTCTTGGCGGGGTTGTGCAGGCGATGGGCCGCGTTAAAATGCGCCTGCCGGGTGACGATGACCGTGCCGCGGAGCGGACGCAGGGGCGGCGCGGCGGTGGGGGCGGGAGCGGTTTTCTTGGGCATGAGGGGCTGAACCGTGAGGATAAATCGGCGGTGGTCAATTCAGCGGGAGTTGGGGCCCTGCGGGGCCGGGCTGGCAAGGGGGCTCGATTCGTTCTCTTTCTCGTACTCGTACTCTTACTCATACTCATACTCATACTCATACTCATACTCATACTCATACTCATACTCATACTCGTACTTTTAATCTTACCCGTTCGTCAGGAATCGGGCGGTTCTTATGCGCGCAGGGGAGCGGATGCTCGTGTGCGGCATGATTTCGAGCGAGAACGAGTAGGAGTAGGAGAACGAGAACGAGTAGGAGGGGAAAGGGGGCATCCGCGAAAAATCCCCCCTTGCGCGAAGGCGGGGGTGGGGCTTGATCAGGCGTCTTATGGCGATGTGCTTCAGAATCCTCGGCAGCGGCAGTTCGGGTAACTGCGCCGTGCTGCGCACCGACCAGGCGCGCGTGCTCATCGATGCCGGTTTCGCTCAGCGCAAGCTCCGCGATCTTCTGCGCGAGGCCGGTGAATCACTCGAAACAACCGACGCGATTTTCCTCACTCATGAGCACGGCGACCATGCGGCCGGAATCGAGGGTTTGAAGAAATTCCCGCATATCCCCGTGTTTGCCAACGCTGCCACCGCACGCGCCGTGCAGTCCAAACTCGACCACAAGGTCGACTGGCGGCTGTTCGAAACCGGCGCGCGTTTCGCCTTTCGCGACTTGGAAATCGAGAGCTTTCACGTGCCGCATGACGCCCAGGAGCCGGTGGGTTTTACCTTTTCGCACGGCCACGACGGCGACCTGTTGTCCCCGCGCCGTCGGCTGGCTTGGCTGACCGACCTTGGCCACGCTCCCCAGCACATCCACGAACGCATTCGCGACGTCGATGTGGTCGTGGTGGAGAGCAACCACTGCCCGCGCCTTCTCGAAGCCGACATGAAGCGCCCTTGGCCGACCAAGCAGCGCATCGCCGGCCGCCATGGGCATTTGTCCAACGA
>JBILJE010000185.1:0-6534 GCA_044377395.1 Rariglobus sp.
ACTCGGCATTGAGGAAGGCGACATGGTGTTCTTCGCCGCTGCGCCGTGGGAAAAGGCCTGCGCCATCCTCGGTCGCATCCGCCTCGAAGCCGCGCAATTACTGGTCAAACGCGGCAAACTCACCATTCGCGCCGACGACTGGAAGTTCCTGTGGGTAATCGACTTCCCGTTGATGTCCTACGATGAAGAGCGCGGCGGTTATGCGGCTACGCACCATCCCTTCACGGCACCCGTGCCCGAGGATGCGGCGTATCTCGACACCGACCCGAAGCGGGTGCGCGGGCAGCATTACGACTTGGTCTTGAACGGTATGGAGCTGGGTGGTGGTTCGATCCGCATTCACCAACCGGCGCTGCAAAAGAAAGTTTTCGAAGACGTGCTTAAGATTCCTGCCGACGTGGTGGAAAGCCGTTTTGGTTACATGCTCAAAGCCTTCACCTTTGGCGCGCCTCCGCATGGCGGCATTGCCTTCGGTTTGGACCGTATGGTGGCGCTGCTCTGCGGCACGACCAGCATCCGCGACGTCATTGCCTTCCCCAAGACCCAAAAGGGCCAGGACCTCATGGCGCAGAGTCCGACTCCGGTCACGGCGAAGCAGCTCAAGGAGTTGCACATCCAGACCGTGATCCCGACGCCTGTGGCTTAAGGGTGCAGGTGTGCGGGCGTTGTCGGCCTCGGCCGAGAACGCCCGCACACGGACGGGGCGAGGTTTTTATTAAACGGCGAGAGCAGTGGACGGCAAAGTGCGTTATACGCGCACGGCCCCGGTAGTTGGCAGGGACAGCATCGAGCTGGTGGTGTGACAGTGCGGCGTCTGCCGCGAGGGCTTCGCGCAGAGCCGTGATTTCGCGTAACACACCCGCGATGTCGGCATCCCGCTGCCCGCTATGGCGTGGTTTATTTTTGGAGTTTAACAGGAGGCCTTTGTCTGGGTTGGTGCCCTTCTAGTCGGGGCTGACGTAGGGAGTAAAAACTTAAGGTCAGCGGCGCGGTTGTGGCGGTGGATGCAAGCGAGGCACCGAGCGGTCGAAAACCGACTCAGCGCGGCGGAAAATTCGGCGGGTTAACTGGGCCTGGCGGACTTTGACCTCCGCCAATAGCTTTCGGGGCGGCCGCTTCTTGGACTGCTTTAGCTGGGCCTGATAAAGGTCTAGATCGAGACGATGGCCGAGTAGTGTACCCAGTTGGTGCGTGCTCAGCAGCCGTTTCGGGTGTCGCTGCCAACGTTGGAGGGCGAGTGCTTGGTAATACAGATCCTTCACACGCTTGCGCCACTCGTGAAACGGCTCGCCCTCGGGTTGGTGCCGCGCCACTTGCCAGGCCTGTTGCGCGCGCCGGCAGGTTTTTTGGTGGCGCCGCTCCACCCGCTCCCAGGTGAGTGCAGCTACATCCAGCGCATGAACTTGCCGGGGTAGCGAGTAGGCTAGCCGGAGTATGGGTACGGGGTCGATGGGAGCGCTTCGAGACGGACGCTTTTGCCCGCCGAGATCTCGGCCCAAAGCGATGAGCACATCGGTATCGCGCTGGACCGCGACGGATCCCTTCAGCTCACGAATGGCGTCCCGCAGTTCCCGTAGCGCCGCAGGTTGCCCACCGGGCGGCACTAATCGCAGCAGGGACTGCATTTTTTTCATGCGTTTGCGCAACGCGTGAACCGAGGTCGAGGGCCAGAGTGGAATGCGCGCCACGTCTTTCACCGCCTGAGTACTCAACTGCAGGAGAAGCTGCAGTAGCCAAACGCTGGCCTCGGCGTTGGGTAGAGACGATCGACGCGCACGCGTAACGGGAGACTTCATGGCAAAACGGGTTGAGGCAGGAAGGTCGCCCTTATTTTTTCCCCGTCAACCCGCCGCACCATTCAGTGCGGCGAGATGGCAGGCGCAGAGATGCGGCCGGTTTTAACACAGGGGTCTTCGGCATTTTCAGTGTGTGTGGGGCAGGGGTGGGATCGAAGGCGGCAGTCGGAATAGTATCAATGCGCCGCACTGCGTCCGGCGCGGCTCGGTGATAGTCTTTGAAACGCTGGTTTTCCTGTTTTTTTTTGACCAACTGAAATGGTCGAGAAATTGAACCAATCCTGATGGCGAATTAGGCTCGGATACGCTGCTCGCAGGTGAGATCGGTGGAGCGCGGAAGGCGAACGGACAGAGGGATTGTCTCGCCCCGCAGGACTTGGGAGGTGAAGCAATGGGGGACAAAATGAAGGGACTCATCCATGTGCTCACGGGGCCGACGGCCGTAGGGAAAACCGAGCTGGCGTTGCGCTGGGCCGAGGCCAACGACGCCGAGATCGTGTCGTGCGATGCGCTGTTGTTTTACCACGGCATGGACATCGGCACGGCCAAACCCACCGCGAGCGAGCGCGCCCGCGTGCCCCACCACCTCATCGACCTGTGTCCGGTGCACCAAGGCATGGATATCACCCATTATGTGGCGCAGGCGCAGGCGGCGGTGGCGGCGATCGCCGGGCGCGGGCGGCGGGTGTTGGTGGCGGGCGGAAGCGGATTTTATTTAAAAAGTTTTTTTGGACCGGTCGCCGATAATGTGGCGGTGCCGGCGGTGTTGCGCGCGGAGATTACCGCTGAGTTGGCGACGGCGGGGCTTGCCGCTCTGGTCGCGGAGTTGCGCCGCCTAAATCCCGACGGCCTGGGCGCGCTGGATGTAGACAACTCGCGCCGGGTGACGCGTGCGTTGGAGCGGTGCCGGGCTTCGGGCAAAACCCTCGACGTGCTGGCGGCGGAGTTTGCGCAGATGCCGGGGCCTTTCGCGGACTGGGAGGTGCGTTGCACCCGGCTGGAGCGCGCACCGGCCGAGCTGGAGGCACGAATCGCGCGGCGAGTGGATGTGATGCTGGCCGAGGGCTTGATCAATGAGGTGCAACGGCTGCGCGCGGCGGGGCTGGAGCAGAATCTGAGCGCGTCGCGTGCGATCGGTTATCGGGAGACGCTGGCTTGGTTGGCGGCGGATAACGCAAGCAAGTCGGGCGGGGCTTTAGCTGGGCTGGCGGCGGAAATTTGCCAAAACACGCGTGCTTTGGTGAAAAAGCAGCGCACGTGGTTTCGCAACCAGTTGCCTGCGCATCGGGAACTGGCTGCGGATTCGGCGACGGTGGCGGACTTGTTCTGATCGCAAGTCGGCGGTGGAATTCGAACCGAAGTGAAAGCCTTTTTGTCGGCGTTGGCTGCAACACGAGTAGACTGCGAATCGGGCCGACTCGATCGGACCTAATCTACCGGGAAACGACTCGTTTTTTCACCCACCCAATGCACGGTTGAGCGCACCGCAGTCTGAATGCACCACGCTGTCTATATTCGCGCTCGCGACCGGCCGGTTACCGATTTGGGTGAGATCGCCCCACGCGTGCCGACTGGGGCTTGCGCAGCAGTGTCGCCAAACGCGTTTCGCTCTCTGGGCTAAAGCCGAGGGCGCGTTTCAACATTACGTCTCGCGCTAGGGGATTAACATGCCGTCGCGATGCTCGATAATCGTCCCATTCCATCATGCCAAAAGCAGCCATCACCAACCCACTCGAAGGTACCGGTAGATCGCTGCCATACAGTATGCGCGCCGCCAGTTCTTCGTCCTCAATGATCCGCCGCATTTGGTGCGGCCTGAAACGAAGGCTAAGGCCGGCAAGGGCGCTATTATCACCATAAAGATTCGGGTAGCGCTTTGTCATGGCTACGAACTCGTCGAAATAATCGGGATCGAGCGCAATCATGCCCGTCCCGCAGTGCGCCGCTATACAGGTGACGCCGATTTCGAGCGCTTGGGTTAACATGCGCGGCGTGGCCAGGTCGGGGCGAAGCACGGGCATGGTCCGCTCGCTGCCGGTATGCGCGAGCAGAATTAATCCGGTCTCGGCCATGCGCTCCAAAAACGGCCGGTAACGCCGGTTATTCCAATCCATGTTTTGGCAATTAGGCAGGCACTTCAATATGACCGCACCCCCTTCTAGGCAGCGCTCCAGTTCGGCTAACGCATCCGGCCGCGCCGGATGGATCGAAACAGCGGGTAGGAATTCTGCGTGTTTGCGGGCGAGCCCGAGCACGTAGTCGTTGGGTACGTAAAAAGATCCCGTGTCCGCAATCAATGTGCCGTCATCGCGATACGGTTCTTCTTGGGCGAGAATCACCACCGCATCGAGCCCGGCCTCACGAATATGGGCACGCAGGGCCCCTGCATAGATTTCCTCGAAATCCTCGTGCAAATCGGCCGGACGAAGCCCCATAGCGCGTAGTAAAATCGGTGCGCCGATGCGCGTAAGTCCGCGCGGGTGGTACCAGCATCCGGAGCCGTTTTTACCTGTGCCGATGACATGAACATGACAGTCGATACGCATGGGAGTGAGGCGACAAATGATTGGATGTTAACGGGCTCGTGCGGCTGTTATGTACGGTGGGTGGGCGGTGGCAACGCTTGCGCAGGGTTTGGAGTGGCCAGTTGCGCGTTGGAGCTGGGGAAACACGGTAATAACGATAATAAAAAGCCCCGGCTTTTGGCCGGGGCTTTTCTGGGCTGATGGCTTACTGGCAGGCTTCGCATTCGCCGCCGTTACGCATCGCTTCGATGCTGCAGGCGTTTTTCTGCTCGGCGGTGAAGACCGGCTTCTGAGCTGAGAGCTGAGAGCTATTAGCTTTTAGCTCGGAGTGGCTGCCGCCGACGTCGCCGCTGTTCTGGCCGCCCAGCGAGCCTTCGCTCACCGCGCCGCGCATTTCCTTTTTCACGCCAACCGTGGCCTTCTCGATGTTCGAGGCACCCAGCGTGCGCAGGTAATACGTCGTCTTCAGGCCCACGTGCCAGGCTTGACGGTACATGTGGCTCAAGGTCTTCAGGTCGGGCGTCTTCAGCCAGAGGTTCACCGACTGGGCCTGGTCGATCCACTTCTGGCGGCGGGCGGCCGCTTCCAGCACCCACTTGAAGTCGATGTCAAAGGCGGTCAGGTATTTGGTCTTCAGGTCGGCCGGGATCGCCTCGATGTCTTTCAAGTCGCCGTCGAAGTACTTCAAGTTGTCGATCATCTCCTGGTTCCAAAGACCGCGGGACTTGAGGTCCTTAACGAGGAACGGATTGAGGACGATGAACTCGCCGGAGAGATTCGATTTAACAAAAAGATTTTTGTAAGTCGGCTCGATGCACGGGCTCGTGGCGGTGATGTTGGAGATCGTCGCGGTGGGGGCGATCGCCAGCACGTTGCTGTTACGCATGCCGTGTTTGGCAATCTTGGCGCGCAGGGGCGCCCAATCCATCCGGCCGCCACGGGGAACCTCGACGGTGACGCCGCGTTCTTTTTCCAGCAGGTCGATCGTGTCTTGGGGCAACAGGCCGCGGTCCCACTTGGAGCCTTTGTAGCTGCTATAAGTGCCACGTTCGGCCGCGAGGTCGGAGCTGGCTTCGTAGGCGTAGTAGGCGATCGCCTCCATGGCCTCGTCGTTGAACTCGACGGCCTCGGGTGAAGCGAAGGCGTGGCCACGCAGGTAGAGCGCGTGAGCCAGACCCATCACGCCAAGCCCGATTGGGCGGTGACGACGGTTGGACACTTCGGCCGCTTTGGTCGGGTAGAAGTTAATATCGATGACGTTGTCCAGGGCGCGCACCGCGGTCTGGATCGTTTCACGCAGCTTCTTGTGGTCGAGCTGGCCGTCGGGCAGCAGGTGGTTTTCGAGGATGACCGAGCCGAGGTTGCAGACGGCGGTTTCGTCGTTGCTGGTGTTGAGCGTGATCTCGGTGCAGAGGTTCGACGAGTGGATGACGCCGACGTGGTCTTGGGGCGAACGGATGTTGCAGGCGTCCTTGAAGGTGATCCACGGGTGGCCGGTTTCGAAGAGCATCGAGAGCATCTTTTTCCAGAGTTCTAGGGCTTCGATCTTTTGGCTGTAGATTTTGCCTTCGTCGGCGAGTTGCTCGTAACGCAGGTAGGCGTCCTCGAACTTTTTGCCGTAGAGCTCGTGCAGGTCGGGGACCTCGTTGGCGCGGAACAGCGTCCAGTGCGAGCGGGCCTCCATGCGCTTCATGAACAGGTCGGGAATCCAGTTGGCCGTGTTCATGTCGTGGGTACGACGACGGTCGTCACCGGTGTTCTTGCGCAGCTCGAGGAATTCGAAAATGTCGTTGTGCCAGGATTCCAGATACGCGCAGCCGGAGCCTTTGCGTTTACCGCCCTGGTTGACGGCGACGAGCTGGTCGTTGTGCAGTTTCAGGAAGGGGATAACGCCCTGGGATTCGCCGTTGGTGCCGCCGATGTGGGCGCCGGTGCCGCGAACCGCAGTCCAGGAGCCGCCGAGGCCGCCGGCCCACTTGGAGAGCTGGGCGTTTTCAGCGATGCCGCGGTACATGATGCCCTCCAGGCTGTCGTCCACGTAGTAGAGGTAGCAGGACGAGAGCTGCGAGTGCAGTGTGCCGGAGTTAAACAGGGTCGGCGTGCTGCTGCAGAAGCGGCGGTTTTTGTAGAGCTCGTAGAGACCTACAACCTTGGCTTCACGATCGCCGGACTCGTCAATGAACAGGCCCATTGCCACACGCAGCCAGAAGAAC
>JBILJE010000186.1:0-6491 GCA_044377395.1 Rariglobus sp.
TACGACGCGGATTTTAAGAATTGGAAAAACGAAACCACTCCTCGACGTAACTCCCAAGGGGGGTACGACGCCCCGCAGCGGCTGCGCCTTAAGTTCACTTATCACACTCGTTCGCAGGAGGTGTTGATTGTCTTGCCCGCAGGAACCCAAGGAATTCCGGCCTTTTAACATGCTTCGCGCCTCTCGATTTCCACTCCTTCGCCGACGCGGGTCCGTGTTGCTCATCGTGCTCGTCACGTTGGTGTTCGCCACCTCGGCCCTGCTGTTGTTCATCGAAAAAGCGGGTACCGACCTGCTGGTGGATATTCGCGAGGCCGATGCGGCTCGCCTGCGGATGGAAGCCTACTCAGCTCTCGAGACGACCCTCGCCGTGCTGGAGGACTTCCGCGTGGTCGGCGACGGGCTTCACGGTCCGGCGGAAGGGTGGGGGGATCCGCTCGGCTTTGCCGGTTACACGCCTGCCGAGGGCCGCACGGTGGAGGTTTCACTGGAGGACGAGAGCGCCAAGTTACCACTTCCATCCGTGAAGGCGGAGATGCTCATCGCATTGTTCAAGTCCTGGCAGGTGCCACAAACCGACGCTGAGCGCCTCACGGATTCACTGCTGGGTTGGATTCAAAAGGATCACACGGCTACCGCGATTGGCGCACCGACCTTGCAGGATTACGAAAATACGGCGCTGCCCTTCGCGCCTCCGGGACGGTCGCTGCGCTCGTTTGCCGAATTGGCCGCAATCGAGGGCGTGCGCCAGGTGTTTTTTGACGAGGCCACGGGTTTACCCACGGCGCTGTATCAACGATTCACCGACACCTTTTCGCTTTATGATTTCGATTCACCCAACCTGAACGGCAATCGACTCGAGCCCTTACTGGCCCAGGAAACGATCGACGCTCAGCAGCAGCAACGGGTGTCCGAATTCCTGTCCGGAGCAGGCTTGTACCAAAGCCAGGGCCCAGGGTTTTTCAAAAGTGGTCGCAGCGTCGCGGCAGTCGCGGGCGGGCAACTGGAGAAACTGGGCTACGGGTACAAAGTGAATGCGCTGCGTATTACCGTGACGGTCCGGCAAGGATTGTCGTCTTTCCGCTTGATGGCGGTGGTTTCACCGGAGGGCGGCGCCAAGGTCGTCCCCGCCAGCTCATCTACTAGCTCATCCACCGCAGCGAGTCCTGCCGCCGCCAGCGCTAAAAAGACCCCACAGAAGGCTGATTCTAAGGGAGCAACCAAGGCGGATAAAACCTCCGGCCAGCCCACCGATCTCAAATACCCGTTTACGTTTCTCGAAATCCGTGAAAACGATAGTGCCGTTCCTCCCCCTGCTCCTACCGCTGAACCGACTGCATGAGCCTTACCTCGTTTAAACGCTTTTTACCCGCCGCACCGCCTCGACACGTTGTGCGGGTGGCTGACGCGTTGTTTTTTGTCCGCTCAGTGCCCGTGGCCCAAGGAGCTAGCGCCGCTGACGTGGCGGCTCAAGCAGAGTTGGCCATCGAGGCACTTGCGCCCTTTCCGATAACGCAACTTTACTACGGCCATTACTGGAAATTGGGGGCGAATAGCGTGTTGATCTACGCCGCATACCGAAAGCGTTTTACCGCTGATGAGGTGGCGACGTGGGCTGATGCCGAGGTGGTTTTACCGAACTTCGTTACGGTTCTAAATGGTGTTTCCGCCCCGTTGCCCGCTATGGCAGTGGTGGTGGCTGGTGCGAGCAGTATGACGGGACTTTATTTTGCCGATGCGAGCGGGGTGCCCTCGCAGGTGCGGGTCGTGCCGCTGCCCGGTGAGCCGACCGAAGCCGACCATGACGCAGCACGTGGGACGCTGTTGAGTTCCTTTCCAGAGAAATTACACGTGGTGAAACTGGATTCCGAACCGGTGTTCGATCTGGCTTCGGCACAAGAGCAGTTCGTTTTCCGCGCAGGTGCGCTGGAGTCGCGTTTTGGTTCGAATGAGGTCGCTGCACTCGATGTACGCGACAAGGGCGAACTGGAGTCCAGGCGCCGTGCCCGCGGCCGGGATGTTATCTTGTGGCGCACGTTCCTAGGTTGCGCGGCGGCCATCGCGTTATCCGCATTGCTCGAACTGGGGCTGGTGGGCTCCTCGTACTGGCAAAGCCGCCGCTTGGCGCTGGAGGCTAAGCAAAAGCCGATTGTCGATGCCATCATGACCTCGCAGTCGCTGGCGACGCGCATTGAAGAGCTTTCCAATAAACGGCTGCGTCCCTTGGAGATGTTGGCGCTGGTTAATGATGTTCGCCCCGAGACGATCCAATTCATACGCGCAGTGAGCAGCGGGCTTTATAAGCTGGAGGTTGAAGCGCAGACGAATGCTTCGGGGGATATCGACGTGTTTCGCTCCGCGCTTAATAAGCTCTCCGGTTGCCAAAAGGCCGAGGTGGTTGACCCGCGCAGTCGCGACGGAGTTTCGACCTTCAAGTTGGTGGTGACCTTTCGACCTGAGGCATTTAAAGAAACCGCACCGGATCCCGTACCGGTGCCAACGGTTCCGGAGGCCACATCATGAAAGCTTATTTCCTTAGCCGGCTCCTGCGCGAAAAAATACTGCTGCTGGCCTTTACCCTGCTCGGTGCGGCTATTTGGCTGTCCGGCGTGGGTGAGCGCGTGGCTGCTCAGGTGCGCGCGAGTCAGGTGACATCAACGGACTTGGATGTTCAGCGGCGCTGGTTGTTGCAACGTGAGCGTATCGAGAAGGAGGCGACGCTGGCCGTCGAGCATCTCGACCCGTCGAGGAGTTTCGACAGCGTTCGCTTGCAGGGGGAATTGAATACGCTGGCCCGTTCGGCAGGGCTTTCTAACTACGACGTATCCGACAGCCGCACCGTGCGCTCCAGTCAATTCGCGGTGCACTCGGTGCAGTTTTCGTCCCGCAATTCCGACATTGCTGCGCTGATAGCCTTTTATCAATCGTTGGCTCAACGCGCTCCTTACCTAGGGCTTGAGCAGTTTTCCTTAGCCAGTAACCGGGCCAATCCCTCGCAGCTTACCGCCTCTTGGCGCGTGACTTCGGTTGAGATAGCGCGTTGAGGGGCTTGGTCTGTTAATGGGGTGCCGGTATTGGCTGGGGCTCGGCCCCTGAGGTACACCGGATGTGAATCGATTCCGCTCGAGCACGCACCCTGTCAGGCGGGTGTGTACTCAACGTGTTTTTGTGGTCGTGATAGCCAATCCATAGGCGCGAACGCCTTGGGCCAATGCCTCGGCTAAAGCGGCGCGGTAGGCGGGGGTGGCAATCCTACGGGCTTCGTCGTTATTGGATAAATAACCGGCTTCGATGAGCACGGCAGGGCTGTTGACCATCCTTAGTACGGCGAAGCGGGCGCGCTTAAATCCACGGTCCTCTCCACGGAGCGAATCGATGACTTGATTGTGCATGTGGTAACCGAGAAGCGCATTCCAAGGATCGTTGAGATTGCCAGGGTTTCGGACGTTGTCGCTGGCATCGCGTTTCGGGCTGCTGGTGGAGCGTTGGTATTGTGGGGTCATCACATAAGTCTCCGAGCCACGCACGGTGGGTGAGCCTGCAACCGCGTTAAAATGAATGCTGATGAACAGGTCGGCGCCTGCTTTGTTGGCTATCTCAGCTCGGCGCGGCAGCTCTACAAAGCGGTCGTCGGTGCGCGTCATGACTACCTTGTAGCCTTGTTGCACCAAAAGGGCGCGTAACCGCATGGCTACGTCGAGAGTGAAGGCTTTCTCGTCCAGTTTGAATGCCTTGTTTTGAGTGCCGGTATCCTGGCCACCATGACCGGCATCAATAGCAATCACGCGTAGCGCCGGCGGTGCCGGGCTGGCTACTGAAGACGGACTGAGCAGCGGAAGGAAAAGCTTTTCGGCGTCGATGCGGCTGATGTAAAGGGTGCCGTCACGTTCCACCGCTGGTTCACCCATGAGCACGCGCAGGCCATTGAGGTTAACATCGCGCTTGTCGTCCTCAATCTCGATTCGGGCTACGCTCGATTGCAGGCGCATCGATTGGCCTCGCTGGATCCACGACGCTTTTAAGCCGAAACGGGCGAAAAAGGCGCGAGCATCCAGATAGCCGATTCCTGCAACCTGAATGGTGTTTCCACTTCCGCTGATGGTCGTTTTGCTCGCCGCGCTACCAGCCAGAGCGGATGAGCCCACCAACAAAATGAGCGCGGCAAAAGCCGCGCTCATGAGGGACGTATGCCGTAACCGAATCATACCCGGCTACTGGCTCAGGCCTTTGCCGGAACCTCGTCGTCGTTGGACTCTTCGTGTCCGTGATCGGAACCGGTGTCGTCGATCGCTTGTTCGTCGTTCTCGAGGGTGTATTTCCGCTTGCGCTTGTTGGCGGGGAGAGGGGTCAACATGACGTTGATCTGCTTGCCCATCAGGCGCGGAGTGGAATCGGGGTGGCCCATGCCTTCGAGTTCGGCGAGTGCCTTCATCATGACGCCAAAACCAATCTCGGTGTGCGCCATTTCGCGGCCGCGGAACTTCAGGCGGAGCTTCACCTTGTTGCCGTGATCGAGGAATTCCTCGGCGTGACGAATCTTGGTGAGGAAATCGCCGCCTGCGATACGCGGCGTGAACTCGATTTCTTTGAGCTTGGTGGCGGTTGTCTTGGCGTGGCTCGCCTTCTTTTGCTCTTCGTAAATGTATTTGCCGAAATCCATGATGCGGCAGACGGGCGGCTTGGCGGTCGCAGCCATTTCGACGAGGTCGAGATTGAACTGCTGAGCCAAGGCCAAGGCACGTTCAGTCTGCATAATGCCGAGCTGTTTGCCTTCGGGGCTGATCACGCGGATTTCGGGCTCTTTGATCCGCGAGTTACGGCGGATGTGTGCAAAAGGGTCGTTGTTACGACGCTGAAAGTAACCGGGGCGGTTGCCGCCCGAGGAGGGGAACGAGTTGGCCATCAATAAGGAGGTTGCAGGATTAAAGCGTGTGCAGATTTCGCCCAAGCTAGTCTGGAAGACAATCACGAAGTGGGCTTATCGGGCAAAGACCCCAGTGGTCCTTCTGCGACGGCGCTCACCGCATCCAAGTGCAACTCCAGAAACCGGCGCCAGCCACACGCCTTTTCCTTACCAGACCAGCAGGCCGCCGGCGAAGGTCAGTCCGGCGCCGACCGAGCAGAAGATGATTTTGTCGTCCGGCTTAAAAATCCCCTCTTCAGCCGCCCAGCCTAGCGCCATCGAAACGGACGCGCCCGAGGTGTTGCCGTACTTGGCAATGGTCACGACGAACTTTTCGAAGGGAATGCCTACGCGCTTGCCGACGGCGCGCAGGATGCGCTCGTTGGCCTGGTGCGGTACGATCCATGAAATGTCTGCCGGCGTGAGGCCGTGACGCGTCATGGCGTTTTCGATTTCGTTGGCGAACGCGATCACCGCACTCTTGAACACTGCGCCGCCGTCCATTTGCAGGAAGAAGTCTCCGCGGTCGCTGCCGTCGGCGTTGGGCATGAGCTGGCGAGCTCCGCCACCGGGACGCTGAATGGCCTCGAATGCCGCCGCATCGCCGGAAAGCGCCATGCGATGCAGTCGGTGGCCGCCGGGCGCATCCGTGAGGATGGCCGCACCCGCGCCGTCGCCAAACAGGAAGGCGGTTTCGTGGTCGTTGGGGTTGGTGATGCGCGAGAGCAGCTCGGCGGTGACGACAATGACGTTTTTGGCGGTGCCGCCGCGGATAAAGGCGCGGCCGACCTCCAGGGCGTAGAGCCAGCCGGAGCAGGCGGCGTTGAGGTCAAAGGCGAGTGCCTTGGTGCAGCCGAGGTGCTTGGCCAACGCACTTGCCATCGAGGGCACGGGTTGGTCGGGAATAATGGTGGCGAGAATGATGCCGTCGATCTGCGCCGCAGTCATGCCGGCTTGCGCCAACGCGTGGTTGACGGCGATGGCGGCGAGACTGGTCGCCGAAGCGTCGGCGTCGGCGTAACGGCGCTCTTTGATGCCCGTAAGCTTGAGCATCTCCGCCTCAGTGCGGCCGGGGAACGCCTTTAAAATCTCGCTGGTGGCGCGGACGTTCTTGGGCACCGCATAACCGATGCCGGCGATGCAAACAGTCTCGGCCGGGGCCGAAGTCGGAGTACCGCTTTTGGAGCTCAGCGTCGAGACCCCCGAAGTCGACGCTGAAGGCCGGTTTGCGAGATAACGGTTGATGTCATCGCCTGAGACGCGCCCGCCGGGGCCGGTGGCTTCGATTCCTACGATACTGGCGGGATCGAGACCTGCCTCTTGGGCGAGCTTGGCAGCGCGAGGCGTCCATTGGATGCCAGTTGCCGGAGTAGCGGCCGTATGCACGGGCGCGGCAACAACTGCTGGCGCCACAACGGGCGCGACTGCCGCTACAGGAGTGGGCTTAACGCTAGAAATGGCTGTGGCAACGGGCGTGGTGGCACCGGCTTTAACCTGAAGGTTTTTTAGCGAAATATCCGTCGTGCTGATACGCAGGAACGGTGAGCCGCTGGGCAGGATATCTCCTGCGCGGGCTTGCACCCCCTCG
>JBILJE010000008.1:0-22759 GCA_044377395.1 Rariglobus sp.
CGAGAATCATGTGGTGAAAGGAGCTATCAGCTAGGCGCCCAGTTACGGGCGATCAAGGGTTAACGCTGCGTGGGCGGATTAGGGATTCTCGTCCCCTTAATCATTCGCGTTCGCCAGGGTACCGAAATCGACCTGAGAACGAGTAGGAGTAAGAGAACGAGAACGATGCGGTAGGGCCGAACTTAGGCCTTCATGTAGGCGTGCTTGGCGGCGGTGGCCTGCACATCGGACTTGCCGTCGATTAGCTCGCCAATCGCGTCCCAACGGCCGTTGACCAAGGCGTCGCGGGCGCTCTCGCGTTGCTCGATCTTGACCGCTTGGCCGGCGAAACGGACTTCGAGTTTTTCGAGGTCGATAACGACTTCGGTTTGCGGGTTGGCCGTCACAGCGGCGGCGATCTTGGCGATATCTTCGCGCGAAGCGGTCACGCAGGGCATGCCGAGCGTGGTGCTGTTGCCAAAGAAGATCTCGGCGAAGTTTTCGGCGATGATCGCCTTAAAGCCGTACTTGGCGATGGCCTGGGGGGCGTGCTCACGGGAGGAGCCGCAACCGAAGTTGGCGCCAGAGAGCAGGATGGTTGCACCGGCGAAACGCGGTTCGTTGAGCGGGTGCTCCTTCGGCGTGCCGTCGAGCTGCTTGCGCACGTCATTGAAGAGGAATTCGCCCAGACCGTCGAAGGTCACGCACTTCATGAAGCGCGCCGGGATGATGCGGTCGGTGTCGATGTCGTTGCCGGGAACGTTGACGGCGCGGCCGGTGACGGAGGTGATTTTTGCGAGAGCCATAAGATTAAAAACTGATTTTTAGCCCACGAAACACACGAAATGACACGAAAGTCGGAGTTCCGATTTTAGTGTCATTTCGTGTGTTTCGTGGGCAACGAGGTTTGGGATTAGTTATTGGCGACGGAGAACACTTCGCGGGCGTCGGCGATGTGGCCGGTGACGGCAGCGGCGGCCACCATGACGGGGCTCATCAGGACGGTGCGGCCGGTGGTCGAGCCTTGGCGGCCCTTGAAATTGCGGTTGGAGGACGAGGCGCAGAGCTGATCGCCGACGAGCTTGTCGGGGTTCATCGCCAGACACATCGAGCAACCGGCGGCGCGCCACTCGAAACCGGCTTCGGCGAGAATCTTGTCGATGCCGAGTTTTTCGCACTGCAGCGCGACGATCTGCGAACCGGGGACAGCGATGGCTTTGACGCCAGCGGCGACCTTGCGGCCCTTGATGTACTTGGCGACTTCCTGGAAGTCAGAGAGACGGCCGTTGGTGCAGGAACCGAGGAAAGCGACGTCGATCTTGGTGCCCTTGATCGCGGCGCCAGCGGGGAGTTTCATGTACTCCAGCGCCTCAATGATGCCGGCCTTGTCGTCGGCCGAAGTGGCGGTTTCCGGACTGGGGATGTTTTCCGTGATGGCGATGCCCTGCGCGGGGTTGATGCCCCAGGTGACGGTGGGCGCGATGGAGGAGGCGTCGATCTTGACGACATCGTCGTAAACGGCACCGGCGTCGGAAGCGTAGGACTTCCAGTTGGCCACGGCGGCATCCCAAGCGGCACCCGTAGGCGAGTAGGGACGTCCCTTGAGGTAGGCGAAGGTCGTCTCGTCAGGGTTAACATAACCCACGCGGGCGCCGCCCTCGATGGACATGTTACACACCGTCATGCGCTCCTCCATGGTGAAGCCGTCGAAGGTGGAACCGGCGTATTCGTAGGCAAAACCCGTGCCGCCGTTCACGCCGAGTTGGCGGATGATGTGGAGGATAACGTCCTTGGCGTAGACGCCCGGGGGCAATTTACCGGTGACCTCGATGCGGCGAACCTTGAGGGCGCCGAGGGCCATGGTCTGGGTGGCGAGCACGTCGCGCACTTGGCTCGTGCCGATACCGAAGGCGATCGCGCCAAAGGCACCGTGGGTGGAGGTGTGCGAGTCGCCGCAGGCAATCGTGGTGCCGGGCTGGGTGATGCCCTGCTCGGGACCGACGATGTGCACAACGCCCTGTTTGCCGGAAGCGCGGTCAAAGAACGTTACATTGTTTTCAGCGCAGTTCTTACGCAGCTCGTCCATCATGGCCTGCGCGAGCGGGTCAGCGTAGGGCTCGACGAACTGGTCGGTGGGCACGATGTGGTCAACCGTCGCAAAGGTGCGGTGCGGGTAAGCGACCTTCAGGCCGAGATCGCGCAACATGCCGAAGGCCTGGGGCGAGGTGACCTCATGGATGAGGTGCGTGCCGATGAGCAGCTGCGTCTGGCCGTTGGCCAGCTTGCGGACCGAGTGGGAGTCCCAGACTTTTTGGAAGAGCGATTTAGCCATGATGAAGGTGAGCGAGGGTGCGGTTAAAAACGTCCGTTGAACGGAAACGAGCCACTACTTTAGCAGAATCTTGCATACCGGGGAAATACTTGTTCCGTCATCAGTGATGCCTCGCGAGTATCAGTTTAATTTCGAGTTACGCCACCTGGTTTACTTCCTGGAGGTGGCCCGCCAGCTGCATTTCCGCAAAGCGGCCGAGACGCTCGCCATCGCTCAACCTGCTCTCAGTCGGCAGATTAACCAACTCGAGCTCGCCCTCGGCACGCCCCTGTTTACGCGTTCGCGGCGGAAAGTGGAACTGACGGCCGCAGGCCGGGCGTTGGTCGAGCGGGCCGAACCGATGCTGCGCGGCTTGGCCAAAATCCCCGCCGAACTCCAATCGCTAGCCCAAGGCGTGCGCGGGCACATCAAGACCGGCTTCACCGGCCTGGCCATGGCCACGGTGTTACCGGCGATTTTACGGGAGTTTCACCGCACTTATCCTGGCATCCGCTTGGAACTCAACGAATCGCCCACCTCGGCCCAAGTCGCAGCGTTGCAGGCGGGCGAACTCGGCTGCGGTTTTTTCCACCCCGAAGCCACGCCGACTCCCGGGCTCAAAACTAAACTCCTGCTGCGCGAGAAAAACGGCGTGCTCCTGCCCGCCGACCACCCGCTCGCCCCCCTGCCCTCGCTGCACCTGCGCGACTTGGCGGCGACCCCGTTTGTGCTGTTTCCCCGCGCCTACAACCCCGGGTTTTACGACCGGGTGCTGGCGGCCTTCGCCAAGGCGGGAGTCACCCCGCACATCGCCGAAGAAGTCTGGCCGCGCGCCAACGGCGTGGGCCTGGTTCGCGCAGGCATCGGTGCGACCTTCGTGTGCCCGTCGGAGGCGCGCCAACTCCCGCCCGAGGTGGTATTTCGCCCGCTCGACGGACCGGCACCGGAAAGCAGCCTCGTCATCGGCTGGAAGGCGTCCGCCGATCTAGATCCGGCGCTGGCTTCGTTTTTGTCGGTGGCGGTCGCCGCCAACGAGTTGGCCGCCACCTGACCGCATCGAGTACACGTTGAGGATTACGACATCCTTGAGTTCACGCTCAAGGCCACACACTGCCCTACGCCTTCGACGGGCTGACCGACACCGCCGGTTTCGGCATCCTTGAGCTCACGCTCAAGGCCACACTTTTCGTGTACACATTCATCGAGAAAACACACCGCGTGGCCTTGAGCGTGAGCTCAAGGGGGGATTTTCCGCTACCCACGAGACGGTTTCACCACGTTCATTTTGAACGTAATGGGATCACTGCAACTTGGATTCCAGTTCGGTCAACTCCAGGTCAAACATACTCTTGGGCTCGGGGTTAAACGCGCTGCGCGTTAACTTAATCACCTGTTGCGCATCCTTGAGTAGTTTTTCCTTGGCCAGTTGTTTAACCAAGGGGCGGGTGACCCGGTCATAAAAGTCTATCCCCGCGCCGCGCCCGTATTTTTGCAGCATTTGCTTGTACGTGCTCAAACGCGCATCCGGTTTGGCCGATGCCAACTGAGCGACCGCTTGATCAACACCCATGTCGCTGCGCCCGCCCCGCGCACCGAGGCGTACCAACGTACGCTCCTCAAAAGCAGCCATGCTGGTCTCGCCGCGAGCACGTAAACTCACCACCAATTCGCGCACGAAACAGGCATTCAAGTCAGGGTATCGCAGAAAAACTTGCGCGGCTTCGCGCAGCAAGGGTTCGCGCACTGCGGGGAGCGCCTGGTCGTTGGCTGCCAGTAACACCAGCCAAGCATCAAAGTTGCGCCGCTCCAATAGCACTGCCTTGCGGGCGGCTGCGGCTGCGGCAGGCTTTTGCCCAAAGCGTAAAAAGAGTTCGGCAAAAACCTGATGTTGGCGTGATTGCCGATAGGGCGGCAGGCGCCGAAACCCCTCGCTGAGGAAACTCAACTCATGATCCGAGAGCGTCCCCCAAGACTGCGGATCGCAGGCTGATCCCGTGACGTAGCGCTGCTGGGCGTAACGGCCTCCATCCAGAATCCATTTCTGCCCCACCCCCAGATAACCAAACCAAGCGTGCCGTCCATCGACGCCCGCCCCCGAAAATAACAGCGTGGGCACGCCCCGTGCCTTGCCGGTCTGGGTCGCAAAATAAGCCTGATCAGTGCAAATACCGCCTTCACTGCGAATCTCATCGAGCGCGTAACTCGTCCCTGGCCAGTTGTACTGCTGCGTCTCGATCCGGTCCGTCCGATAGCGCACCGATTCATAGCTCTTCACTAAATCGGTTAACGAGAACTTCACCGATTTCTGCGCCCACGCGAGTTCGGGAAAGGGCGCGGCGAGATCGACCATAAACTTGAGTTCAGCCGCCGAGATGGTCGCGAGCTTATGCAATCCAGCACCGGCCTGATCCAAATTGGTAAAAAACTTAAATGCCTCCACCGGAGCGGGTAACTGCCGAGGTAAGGCCGCCGCAGAGACCTGATGATGAGGCCAATAGGGCGGCGGCGCGGCGTCGTAAACCAGCGCCACGGCCAGCGCCAGTTGCCGGTAAGTCGTGAAACGGCGGCCGTCGGCTTCGCGCAACGACTGCAAAATTGAAACCACGCGCGGCAGGCAATCCGTGGCCGCGAGCAAATCAAAAAACGCTGCTGAAAACGCCTGATCTTGGAGCAACCAGATCTGGGTCTCGTCGGTGAGTAAACGCGCCACCGGCTCGTCCGGCCACGCCAGAATTGCGCGCTGGTCGATGCCGGCATGGATGCCGCCGACCTTCGACAACGTTTCCAGCCACTGCACGCCGAGGCTGCGCTGAGATTGCCCCAACAGGTCGCACCACCGTGCAACCCAATACCAGGACTCGGCGGCGCCCTCCTGCCGCAGCTCGTAGGCTTTGAGCGAACCCTGATACAAGCGTGCAGCCACCGCTTGCCAGCTCCCGCTTATGGCTTGGGAGCGAATCTGCAGAAGCCGCTCCGGTGTAGGTGTGCGCGTGAACCAGTCGTCCGGCACCGTCGGCACCGTCGGCGGCGGCGGCAAATCAGCGCGGACGGGGAACGAAATCAGCAGGAAAAACACACCTGCCCAAAAGCAGCTACGGAAAATCAACATACGTGTAACGGTGTGAAACTCGCGCCCATGAAACCAGTTCAAAGTAACGCCGGCGCCGCCCAACCAGTTACCGACGAGCCGACTTAAACACCTTGAGCTCACGCTCAAGGCCACGCGCTTAGCGAACACATTCCCCGTGGCCTCACCTTGAGCTCACGCTCAAGGCCACGTGCTTCTCGAACACATTCCCCGTGGCCTTGAGCGTGAGCTCAAGGATGCCGTAAACCCCAACTCGAAAGCCAATCAACTTAGGCCCACGTGTAATTAAAGCTGATGCTGATGCGCTCCTCGTCCACGCGGTTTGCGGCGACTTCGTGGCGCAACCAGCTTTCGAACAACACGACGTTGCCCGCCTCGGCCGCATAGGTGGTGTAGGCGCGGTTTTCGCTGCGCGCGTTGGACAACTTAGGTGGGGCCGCCATGAACTTGCTCAGGCGCGGGTCCTCGAATTTCAGGCCCGAGCAGCCCGCCGGTGTGCGCACATAATAGGTGCCGCTAATAAACGAATTCGGATGCAAGTGGAGCGAGTGGGCGGCGGTGGGCGGCATGATGTTTACCCAGCAATCGCTCATGCGGATTTCGCGCCCGCGCAGGTCCATTTCGAGGTGCTTGGCGTAGGCGCGCACGTGTTTGGTGAGTTTTTTCTCCAAGGAGCCGAAGCTGCTGGAGAACTCGTGGAGGCGGTTCATCGAGGCGTAGCTGGTGTAGCCACCGGGGTAGTTGCGCAGGGACCAGGCGCGGCCCTCGTCGTCAAAGTCGCGCAATTGGTGACACTCGCCTGCGAGGTCGTCGTTGAGGCGCTCGATGCCCTTGGGCTGAATCGGCTCACAGTAAATAAAAGTAGGAAACCACGCTTGAATAGGCATGGGGCGAACTGTGCGGGGGCAAGGCGCGACGGCAAGCGTTTCGCCGCTGGTGCAACATCAGGGGTTAAACCCAATGCCTGTGAGGCATCATTAAAAAAAACTAACAGCGAATGAGTTACGTGGAATCAGGGAATACCCTCCTTCGTTTCATGCTGAGCCTGGGTTTCGTGACGGTCCCGGCAGTTGAGGTCGAACCTTTCGAATTCGGCATTTTTAACCACAAAAAACGCAAAAACTCACAAAAACCGGACGTAGGAATTAGCGCGGGGCTTTAATTATGAGCTGGGGCTCAAGTTCTGCTCAATTAATCCGATATTACCTCTGTGAATAAATCCGTTTTAACACTCGTTGGCCTGAAACCCCAAATCACTCGTTATGACATTCTGGCGGCGGTCTTCTTGCTGTCGCTGCTCGGTGCCCAGGCCAAAACGGTTCCCGCAGCGCTCTTCACTGACGCTGCCCGACTTGCGGCAGCAAAAGTCGATCCCAGTGTGGGTTAATGCGGCGGTGGGCAAAACGGTTACGGTCGGCTTTGTTGGTGACATGCGCTCGGCCGTCGCCGCGCAGGGCAGTTACCCAGTCGATACCGTGGACGATTTTGGCTGGGCGCGCGTCTTTATTCCCACGGAAACAACCTTATTCAAATCCTTTCACACCCCAAAATCAATGTTTCTAAATCACCCTTATAGAAGTTTTCTCCGCAGCTTGACTGCTGTGTGTTTGCTCGCGACCGCCCTGACCTGCTTTGCGCAACAGCCGGCCAAGACCTATGTGGTCAAAGACGGTGCCTGCCCGTGGTTTGACCGGGTAGATAAGTGGGCGCTAAGCGGAGTGCCGGAGTCGCTGCTCGGCACCACGCCCGTGTCGCAACAGTCCTGCACCGACCGCTCGTTGGTGTTGACCGGGACGCCCACGGCCATCGTTTTGGCTGTTTATGATAAAGATCTCGCGAAGTTCAAAGCGGCGTATCCGGCCGCGACACCCACGGGTGAGAAGCTAGCTGTCAAAAATCCCGCCGGTGGGATTTTGGCTTACACCGTGTTGAGCTGGGTCAATCCACCGCAAAAAATTAAACCCGAACCCCCCTTGGGTTCCGGTCTGATCCTGTTAAAAGTCAGCGACACCGGCGCTCCGGCCCAGACCAGCGCCACGGCGGTGTCGGTCGTTCCTGCGGTCGCGTCTGCGGCGGTGCCGCCACCCACCGGATCAGGGGCGCAACTTAAACCACGCCAAGACGTTGTTCTAAACGGTAAGACGGAAAAGACCTATGTGGTCAAAGATGGTGCCTTCCCGTGGTTTGACCGGGTAGATAAGTGGGCGCTAAGCGGAGTGCCGGAGTCGCTGCTCGGCACCACGCCCGTATCGCAACAGTCCTGCTCCGATCGCTCGTTGGTTTTGACCGGGACGCCCACGGCCATTGTTTTGGCTGTTTATGATAAAGATCTCGCTAAATTCTTAGCGGCGTATCCGGCCGCGACTCCAACGGGTGAGAAGCTAGCTGTCAAAAATCCCGCCGGCGGGATTTTGGCTTACACCGTGTTGAGCTTGGTTAACCCGCCGCAAAAAATCAAAACTGCCCCCCCCTTGGGCGGCGGGCTGATCCTGTTAAAAATGAGCGAGTTGGGCGTCCCGGACCAGCCCACCGCCACGGCAGTGCCGGCTGTTCCTGCAGTCCCGACTACGGCGGTGCCGCCAGCCCCCGCTGCGGGGGCGCAACGTGAACCACGCCAGGCTTTTGTTCTGCCCGTCCAGCAGCACGTGGATCTGTATTTACTCATGGGGCAATCGAACATGGTGGGTCGAGACCCTGCGGGGTTGGAGGCGCAAGCCATAGATCCCCGGATTGGTTTCCTTGACAGTAATGGCCGGTGGTGGATCGCCCGCGAGCCGATGCATTCCGGCGGATCGGGGATCGGACCAGGTATTTCGTTTGCGAGCGCGATGCTGGCGACCGCCGATCCGGCATCCGTCATCGGCTTGGTTCCTTGCGCGGTCGGTGGTTCGCCGCTCAGCCGGTGGGTCAAGGGCGGCGACCTTTATCAAGCGGCGGTGAGCCGGGCTAAAACGTCGGCGGCTGCAGGCCAGCTCAAAGCTATTTTGTGGCACCAAGGTGAGAGCGACAGCCAGAACGCCGCCGACGCCCAAACCTATGAAGTGCGACTGACTCAGATGTTTCAGGATATCCGTGCTGACTTGGGCCAGCCCGATCTACCTATCGTCGTTGGCCAGCTCGGCGAGTTTGTTAAAACGCGTTATATCGACATGGTGCGAAGCGCCCTTACGCACCTTCCGGCCAACCTGCCGCGCGTCGGTTTTGCCGACTCCAATGGACTGGGACACAAAGGCGATTCCCTCCATTTTTCGGCGGAGGCTGAACAGGAAATGGGCCGCCGCTATGCCGCCGCGCTGAAGGCGATCCCCTAATTGGCCAGTCCGACCACATTTTTTTGCCCCATGCCTACTTGCCGTTTCGTCCTCGCATCCCCGTTGGCTGCCGCCCTTTGGCTGGCGCTGCTCGACGCCCACGCCAAGCCGGTGCCTTCACCGCTCTTTGGCGACCACGCCGTTCTCCAGCAGCAAAAGCCGGTTCCGGTATGGGGCCGGGCCGAGCCGGGGGAAAAGGTCACCGTCGCATTTGGCGGGGTGACCGGCACGGCCGTGGCCGACGCGCAAGGGCGCTGGCGGGTGACGTTGGAGGCCTTGCCTGCCTCCTCGGTGGGGCGCGAATTGACCATCACCGGTGCTGACGGAGTTCCTGTGGGGGCCAAGGACGTGGTTGTGGGTGAGGTCTGGCTGGCCTCCGGCCAGTCTAACATGGCGTGGAAGGTCAAAGCGGCGGAGAACGCCGTGGCCGAGCAAGCGGCGGCCAATTTTCCGGCGGTTCGCCAGTTTACAGTGAAGAATGTCGCGGTCCTTCAACCGGCCGAGGCGGTGGAGGGCAGCTGGGCGGTGTGTTCGCCCCAAAACGTGGACGGCTTTAGCGCCGTGGGCTATTTTTTTGCCCGCGACCTGTTTCAAAAGCTTGGCCACCCGGTGGGTCTGCTCAACGCCAGCTGGGGCGGCACCCCGGCGGAGGCATGGACCCGGCGCGCGATGTTGACCGAGCTGCCCGAGTTAAAGGCGGAGGTGGTGCGTCAGGTTACGGCAATAGAACGCGCCCCCGCTGACCAGGCAGCGTGGCCGGAGTTGCAGTCCGCCTGGGAAACACACAACGGCGTGGCTGACACCGAGAACGTCGGTTTTCAAAAAGGCTGGGCCGCGCCCGAGTTCGACGACCAAACCTGGAACACGGTGAAATCCCCCTTCAATTTCCAAACTGCAGGCAAAACTAAGGCAGGCGGGGTCCTTTGGTTGCGCTAGACCGTGGACCTAGCTCCGCAGAGCGCGGGCAAGGGCTTCCGGCTTAGCCTCGGCACCATGTCCGAACAATACGACACCCCCTACTTTAACGGTATAGAAATTCCGCCTAGCGGCGACACCTTGCCCAATTACACGAGAGCCCAGCGGACCTACACCGTGCCGGCCAAACTGGTAAAGGCTGGTCGCAACGTCATCGCGTTGCGCGTGGTGCGCCATGACGCCCGAGGCGGGCTCAATGCCTCGGCCGAAAAGCTTGGTCTGCCCGCCCCGTTTTCTAACGACGAGTGGAAAGTACAGGTTGAACGGTCTTTCCCGGTGCTTACCCGCGAGGCCTTGGCTTCCCGGCCGTCGTTCCCGAATGGAAAGATGGAGAATACCGCTTCCGCCCTTTACAACGGCATGATCCAGCCGCTCATGCCCTACGCTCTGCGCGGGGCGATCTGGTATCAGGACGAGAGCAACACCAAACCGGCCGAGCGCGCCACCTACTACCGCACCTTGTTCCCAGCCATGATCGCCGACTGGCGCGCGCAGTGGGGCCACGGGGATTTCCCCTTCTATTTCGTACAGTTGGCCAACTACCAGCCGGCCAATCGCAACCATGCCGACCACGCCTGGGCCAATCTCCGCGAATCGCAGCTGCTCACCCTGCAAACCGTGCCCAACACCGGCATGGCGGTGACGATCGATGTCGGCAGCGACATCACCATCCATCCGCTCAACAAACAGGATTTGGGCAAGCGCCTCGCGCTCTGGGCGCGGGCTCAAACCTACGGCGAAAAGGGGCTGGTTTATCGGTCGCCGCTCTACCAGTCAGCCAAGGTGGAAGGCGCTAAGCTGCGGTTGCGTTTCAACACCGGCGGCTCGCCCTTGATCGTGGGTAAAAAGACCGGCCTTGATCCGGTCGTGCCCACGCCACAGGCCAAGCTCGACTGGTTCGAGGTCGCGGGGGCCGATGGCAAATGGGCCTGGGCCTGGGCCGACGCCGTGATCGACGGCGACAGCGTGGTGCTATCCTCCCCCGAAGTGGCCGCGCCTGTGATGGGCCGCTACGGCTGGGCGACCAACCCCGAGGGTTGCAACCTTTACAACGCCGCCGGCCTGCCCGCTTCGCCTTTCCGCACCCAGGAATAATCTCGGATCTTTATCATGAAACACCCCCTGCGCATCGTCCTCATACTGTTCGCAACCGTCCTGAGCCTTTGTTCTCTGCGCGCCGCCTTTACCCCGCCGTCGGCCGCCTCGCTGGAGTTAAACTTCAACCCCGGCTGGCGCGTGGCCAAGGGCAGTTTCCCCGTCGATGCGGTGGATGACTCCGCCTGGGAGCGCGTCTCCACGCCACACACCTACCACGAGCGTCAGGCCTATCAGGGCTTGAAAAAAGGCCTGCGTGACCTCGGGGCCTTCACTTACCTCAAGCACTTCACCGTGCCCGCCGACTACGCCGGGCGGAAGCTGGTGGTGGAGTTCCAGGGCATCCGCCAGCGCGGCCAGTTTTACCTCAATGGCCATCTGCTCGGTCGCCACTCCGACGGCGTTACCCCGTTTGGCTACGACCTGACGCCCTACGTGAAATTCGGCGCGGAAAACACCCTGCACGCCGAGATCGATTGCAACGACAAGGAGTTCGGCACCGACACCGCGATGTGCTGGTTTTTCCCCAGCTTCAACTCGCTCTACGGCGGCATTTGCCGCAACGTCACCCTGCACGTTTTTCCCAAGGTCCATGCCACCTTGCCGCTCTACTCCTCGTTCAAAACCGAGGGTACCTACGTTTACGCCGAAAACATCTCCACCGAAAAACGCACCGCCGACCTCGGCGTCGAGGTGCAGGTGCGCAACGACGAGGCGGCCGCCCGCGAGGTTTCCTGCCGCGTAGTGGTGGTGGACCGCGATGGCCTCGAAGTCGCGACTTACGCCGGCGGCCAGACCATCGCACCGGGTGCGAACCACACCTTCGTTTTCAACCAAAACGTCGGTGGCCTCCATTTTTGGCAACCCGGCCATCCCTACCTTTACGATGTTTATACCATCGTCACCGCCGCGCCCGGAGCCGCACCTGACGTGCGACGTATACAGACCGGCTTCCGCAAGATCGAGGTGCGCGGCGCGGAGTTTTTTCTCAACAACCGCGTGCTCATGACCCACGGCTACAGCCCGCGCAGCCAGAACGAGTGGCCCGCCGTCGGCAATTCCTACCCCGACTGGCTGCACGACTACACCAACGGAATGATGGTCCAAGGCCATGCCACCATCGTGCGCTGGGAACACACCATGCCTTCCCCGCAGGACATCATGTCCTGCGACCGCGTGGGCATGATGCAAATCATGCCCGCCGCCGACCGCGAAAACGACTCCGTCGGCCGCGAGTGGGAGATGCGCACCGAAATCATGCGCGATACGATTATCTACGCCCGCAACAATCCCAGCATCGTCCTTTGGGAGGCGGCCAACAACGTGCTCACTCCCGCCCACACCCAGGAGATGGTGGACCTGCGCGACCGCTGGGATCCCCGCGGCTACCGGCGTCCCATGGGCGGCCGTTCCGAGGGCAAGGAGTGGGTTTCCTGGATGTATGGCGTGCGCAAAGAAAAGCACCGCCTGTCGGTGGACACCGAGTTCATGCGCGACGAGGGCCCGCGCCGCTGGTGGGACCGCTGGTCGCCGCCGTATTTGAACCAGAAGGGCGACTGGAAGCTGGTGGACAACGCCGGCGGCTGGAACCGCAACCAGGACAACATGTGCCTGATCCAGGCCGTCGTTTACGAGCAGTATTACAAGGCCCGCCCCGGCACCGGCGAAGCGGTTTGCAGCGGCGGCACCCAGATCTTTTTCGCCGATTCCGATAGCTTCACGCGCAGTGTGGACAACTTCCGGCGCAGCGGTCCGGTCGATGGCATGCGCATCCCCAAGGACGCCTATATCCACAACCAGACCCTGTGGAGCAACACCCCCGAACTCTGGACCGAGGGCAAACCCGCAGTCTTTCTGCCCGGCCACTGGAACTACCCGGCCGGCACCCGTAAGCCCATGTATGTCTTCGTGAGCCCTGGCGTGGACCGCGTCGCGCTCCTGCTCAACGGCCAGCCTGTGCCCGCCGCTCCGGTGCGCACCAACACGTTCCTCTTCACCTTTCCCGAGGTCGAATGGGCCCCGGGCAAAATCGAGGCCATCGGCTACGACGCCGCTGGTCGCGAACTCGCCCGCTGGTCTCACGAAACCGCCGGCGAACCCGCTGCGCTCCGCCTGAGCGTCATCCTAGGCCCGACCGGCTGGCGCGCCGACGGCTCCGACCTCGTGCTGGTGCAAACCGAGACGGTCGATGCCCAGGGTCGCCGCTGCCCCTTGGCTCAGAATCTGGTGAACTACACGTTCACCGGACCGGTGGTCTGGCGCGGCGGCATCTGGGAGGAAAACGTCGCCAAATACGCCAACCTCACCGAACTGCCCGTGCTCAACGGCGTACACCGCGTTTTCCTGCGCTCCACCGAAACCGCCGGACGCGTGACCCTCGTCGCGACCGCCGCCGGGCTACCGCCCGCCACGCTCACCCTCGATGCCCGCCCGGTCGCCATTGCCCACGGGGCGACGGCCGAGATGCCCGCCACCGGCGCCCCGCTTTTCCAAACCGGTCCGGCGCGTTACGGCCCCGACCTGCCGCCCCCGCCCGCGCCTCCAGTCGGTTGGGATGCGGCCGATGCCACCGCCGGCCTATCTGCCGGCGGCGGCTTGATCAACGGCCTCAACACGGCCTTCCCGCAAGGCGCGACGATCATGGGCGGCGGCGCCAAGGACGGCGCGGTGATTTACAAGGACCGCCCGTGGACCTTCTCCGGCCTGCCCGATTATCTCGTCGGCGCAGATTACCTACAAGTGGCCAACGACGACGCCGGCACCTCGGCGGGCGAAGGCGTGGTGTTTAAAATCGGCGCGGTCGGCCGAGTGTATGTGGCTTATGACGACGGCAACGTGCAGTTCCCTGTCGTGAGCAGTCCAACCCCGATCAAGAAAACCACCGACAAGCTCACCATCAACGGTCGCCCGCATACGATCTACCGCAGCGGCGACATGAACGGCGGCGAGCTGACCTACATCGGCACCAACAGCTGGACCGAGCAGGCCCCGGCCGGGCTCAATAACTACGTGGTCTTCGTCACGGCGGAAAAACCCAAAACCCTGACCCCTCCTTGATGTTTCCCGGCGGCGGCGCTCCGCGTCTCCTTGCCCATTCTTTCTTCCGCCAGCCAACCGCCCATGAAACCCCGCTCGCTGCCGCTGCTCGAAGAATCCTTCCGCTGTTTCGGTCCGGCCGACCCGGTGCCGCTTCCTTACCTGCGCCACGCCGGGGCCACCGCCGGTCTGCGCTGGACCGCCGTCGAGTCGGTGCCCGTGCATGAGGACATCAAAACCGGCTCCGGCGATCTGGACGGCCTGCTGGCAGCCGCGCGCTAATCCACTATATAGACTACGCGAATAGAATAACGGAATAGTATAAACCCCAATGTCGTTAAGAAATAACTCCAATGATCTCACTTGTATTAAGTTAAGTATTTAAAGTGCACTTGTATATCCCTGTTTAGGCCGACCCCTTACCTCGAATTCCCGCCCCATGAAAAATAGCTTACCCCAATCATCCCGGCTAACGGTTTCCGCCTTCGTATGCTGCACTCTGTGGGCGACCGTGCTCACGAGCAGCGGCGCAGCGCCTGCCGACCCGGCGGTGGCGTCCGAGGCGAGCCCGCCGCCTGCGGGCGCCGATTGCGAGCCCGCGCTGCGCGCCCGCTTTGCCCGGCCTGAAGGCACCCCGCCTTATTCGGCCGACACGCCCACCTATGCCACGGCCTACACCGACGCCGAAATAGCGGCCCAGCGCCAGCGCGGCACCGACTTCCGGCAGGGGCTGCTGGCCGCCATCGCCACCAAAAAAACTCAGTACACGCTCGCTCCCGGTGTTTATCGGTTGGCCGGCGGCGGGCTTCGACTCGATGGGGTGGAAAACCTCGTGATCGATTGCAAGGACGTGACGTTTATCACCGAGGATACGGGTAAAGGAATTAACCTGATCGCTTTCACCGCATGTAAAGATATCGCCCTGCGCGGTCCGGCGGTTTGGGATACCGCCCACCTGCCTTTTAGCCAAGGCCGTGTGGTTGCCGTCGATCCCGCAGGCTTAAGTTTTGATCTGGACGTGCCCCCCGGCTACGCGCTGTCCGCCCAGAAACAGGGCCCCGCCCGCTATCACGTCTTCGATGCCAGCGGCCGTTTGCTGACCTGGGCGCAACAAGGCTTTGAAAGCACCGCCCTGCTTAAAGAACGCACCCTGCGGGTTTCGCTTAAAAGGCCCTCGCTGGTGCCCCTCGCTCCCGGGCAGGTCGTCGCTCTGGAAGTAGGCCGCGGCAGTCTGGCTTCTTATAATAATTGCGAAAACATGACCTTGGCCGATTTTACCATCCATACCGGCGTGGCCCATCTTTACGAACGCGGCACCCGGGGATTTAGCAAGCAGCTCAACATTCGCTGCGTCACCCCGGCCGGCACCAACCGGCTCATTGCCGGCCAACCGATCCAGCACGCACTCAAAAACGGCACCTTGATCTACGACGGCTGCGAGTTTGGCGTCGGCTGGGACGACGGCATCAACCTGATGGGCAAGTTTCACCTTGTGGCCCGCCAGCAATCCCCGCGCGAACTGATCGTTACCCAAGGGATCGACGCGGGGAGCGAGCTCCGTTTTTACGGTTTTGAACGCTTCGATTCTCTCGCTAATGCCAAGGTGGTGCAAGTAACCGATGAGGTTGATGATGTTCTTGAAAAGGAACTTCTAGACTTCGTGCGCACCCAACGCATGAACAAGATGACCAAGATGAAGCTCGCCCGCATCACGCTCGACCGCGATGTGCAGGTCCCGCCCCACACGGTCATCGATTGCTCTACGTCCCGGGCCGACGAGGTGATCGTGCGTAACTGCTATTTCCACGACGCCAATGCCCAGATTCTCCTGCTGCAGGGGGCGAAAAAAGGCTTGGTGGAAAACAACCTTCTCGTGCGCAGCGGCGGTGCAGCCATCCACGTGGGTTTCAGTATGTATTGGCTGGAAGGTCCGATTCCGGGGAATTTTATCATTCGTAACAACGTGATTCGAGATAACCCGGTTAATCTTCCCAACCCACGCGGTATCCCCGGATCGATCTGCATCGTCGGCGGGACGCCCCAGCCGTCGAAAAGCCGCTTCATCCACAATATTCTCATTGAGCACAACACGATCGTTAACCCCTCCTGCGCGGGTATCTACGTGCGCAATGCGGACCAGGTGACCATCCGCCACAACCGGTTCATCTGCCCGGCTGAGAGCGCGCTTGCCGATAACCGCGGCCAGCCGTTTGCCTCGGCCCCCATCGATCTGGATGCCGTCAGCCAGACTATTGTCAGCGACAACACCTTTGAAGTCGGTCCATTTTTGGGGGCCGAGCCGGTCAAGTTGGGCACCGACGTGGACCATGTAACGGAGACAAATAATCGGGTACTGCCGGTGGTGAGCCAACCCCGTCTCCCATTGGCTCCTCGCGCCGTGCTTAAGTAAGTCCAATAGCGTGTCGATATACTCAAGATTCCATTGATGCCTCGCGTATTGCCTATGTTTTCAGTTCCTCAGCCCCGCTGTCGCCCGCGAAGGCTTGCCGGTCTTACTCCGCGTCCAAACTGCGGTGGCTTTGCCCTGATTATCACCATCTTGCTGATGGCGTTCTTGGTGCTCATCATGGTGTCGTTTGCCGCGCTGACTCGGGTTGAAACCCAGATTGCCGCCAACCAACAGCGCCTGGAAAAAGCACGGCAAAACGCCCTCTTCGGCCTCCAGGTGGCCATGGGCCAATTACAGAAATACGCAGGGCCGGACCAGCGTGTGACCGCCCGTGCCGAGCTGACCGCGACCGCCACCAACCCTTATTATACGGGAGTCTGGGATGCCGCTGCAGCTGCCACCGCCGCAGGTGACGCCCGCACGCGCACTGCCACTCTGGAAGCCGCCGGCCAGCTCAATCCCGTAGCCCCGAGCGTATGGTTGGTCAGCGGCAACGAAACCACTCCCACGGCGATCAATCACAACTCCGCGAGTTCGACCATGCGCGAGCCTGTCACTTTGGTCAAAGCCACCGGGATCGGAACCCTCGGGCAAGTAGTGGTCGTGCCCAAGGTCCAAATCACCAGCAGCCAGGTGCCCGGCTACAGCGGCCCGCAACCGATCGGCAACTACGCCTACTGGGTGGGCGACGAAGGCGTAAAAGCGAAGCTCTCGGTTGTCGATCCCTACACGCCCCGGCCCGCAGTGGCCAATGCTTCCTCGGTCACCCCCACCAGTCTGCAAACGTACTACCGGGGCGTTTCCGCCCAGCGCTTTGGGCTGGAAACCGTGGACGATGGCACCAACGCGGCCACATTGGCGAGCACCTACAACCCCACGGCTAACACCACAGACTCCGCTACTTTGTTGCGGGATTTTAAAAAAATCATCAGCTATTCCACCGCCAACTTCGTCGGCTTTGACCAGGCGACTTTGCGTGCCCGATTTCACGACCTCACCGCTTATAGCAACGGCCTGCTCACCAACACCGCTGCCGGCGGCCTGCGCCGTGACCTGAGCTGGCATTTTGCCCAACCCGACGCCACCGACGGTCTGGATAAGACTAGCCTACTCGGTTTAGACGAACAGAAATTATATGCACCGGGCTTATATTATAGCACCTCCAAGGTAACTAATTCCATAAATCCTAAATGGCAGGCCTTGAAGGCCTATTACAATACCCCGGTAACCAACGGAGCCACCAGCGTGGTCTTGCCCAACAACATTAACACCATTAACGGAGTTACCCCCATGGTCGTGCAGGCGCGCTTCTTTTTCGGCTGCCGCTCCACGGACGCCGGGACTTATTTGGACACCTATGTAGCCTTCGTTTTGGCCAACCCCTATAATGTTGCCCTTAACGTCCAACCGATCCGCTTTAAGTTTTCCCCGCGCTCGGTACCGGGCATTAATATAACGGTAAAACCCGGCAGTCAGGCGGCAGTGACCACGGCCATTTTGGGTGCCAGCCCTGCGCCGCTCAGCGGCAGTTTCCTCTCCCCCGCGTTTACCTTGGCGCCGGGTAAGGTGAAGGTGCTCTCCCTCGCCGCCGCTACCGCAGCCGGCGCCACCGATGCGCTGCTGCAAGACAGTCTTGATATCAATAATGCCGTGAGTGTTCAGCTCGGCGCGACGCCTTTCATCGCCGATTCTGTAAATAAGTGGTCGTTAACCTATGTCGTAAATTCGTCATATACATTGACGGCCACGGATAAGGCCACGGAAGACTCCGCCTTGGTGGTCAATAATGCAAACACCGCCGCCGCCATCGCCCGGCTGTGGGACTGTGGCTTTGTCGGCTTCCCCTCAATGCCTGGAACCCATACGAGCATGGCCAATCCCTGGGTCGCTGGGGGGATTATTTCCACCCTAAAAATGGCCTCGGAGAACATTACCACCGCCGAGCAGATCCGCTGGCTTTTAGATTTTAATACACGTATTCCCGGACAAGGCCGGCCGGCCGACCCGGATAACAGCCCGCTTTATAAAGCGCTGTTTTGGTCCACAGGATCCACATTTAGCAGCGATCTGGCCAGCGGTGATCCCTGCTGGGGTACGGCTGTTTCCGACAACTTGGGTAAAACCCCAGTGATGTTATTTAACCTCCCCCGGCCACCCTCCGGGGCCGCAGCCGGTTGGCCCTCGATTATATCATTGGGTCAGATGCAACACGCCAACGTCGGAACTCGCGCCTGGCAACCCTCATATATTATAGGCAATAGCTATGCCTCGCTGTTTACCCAGCGCGATCAAACCGTATCCATCACCCCAAAAACCGTCAGCAGCTCCTACCTTCGTGACGACTTATATTACGACCTTTCTTACCTGCTCAACGAGGCGCTGTGGGATGGATATTATTTCTCCAGCGTGCCGCAACTCGCAGGAACATTTAATCCCACCACCGATACCCTCCCCAATAGCCGCTATTTCACGCGCACTAGTTCCACTGGCGTACGCCCGACTCAAAGCGAACTGACCTCCGGTAGTTATGCCGCCGCCTCGCGTCTCCTTGTCAACGGCGCCTTTAATATCAACTCCACCTCCGTCCAGGCCTGGCGCGCCTTGTTCACCTCTTTCCGTGGTCTTAGTTATAATAGCGAAACCAACCTCACCGGCCCCTTTCCCCGCTCGCCCGACCAAAGCGGTGGCAGCACCGACGCTACAACGGTCACCAACCAGAACGCTTGGTCCGGTTTCCGTAACCTCACCAACACCGACATTAATAATTTGGCCACCCAAATGGTCCTGCAGGTGCGCCTGCGCGGTCCCTTTCGCTCGTTGGGTGATTTTGTAAATCGTCGCCTGATGCCCCAGCCCCCCCTCGGTGCCGACCCCAACAACCTAGGTTTACGCGGTGCCTTGCAAGCCGCGATCGACGCGGCCGGTCTCAATGGCGGCTTCAACGACAGTGTAGATACTACCGCCTACAGTGGCACGACGTTATTTCCCGCCAACGTGGTCGGCAGTCGTTCGGCCGCGGCCCCGGGCTGGTTATTGCAAGGCGATCTTCTGCAGGGTTTGGGCCCTATATTGAGTGCGCGCTCCGATACCTTTATCATTCGTACTTACGGAGACAGTGCCGACCCCGTGAGCACGGCCAACGGCATCACCCCGCCCCGGGTTTACTGCGAGGCGGTGGTGCAGCGTATTCCGGATTATGTGGATAAAACCGACGCTGCCGATGCTGCCAGCCTCACTACGACCAACACCCAATTTGGCCGCCGCTTTATTATTACTCAATTCCGTTGGTTAACTGAAAGTGATCTTTGATCCATGCATACTTTTAGTAGATACCTGTGTTTCGCCCTCCTTGCCTTGACCGCCGCCACCCTAGGCCGGGCGCAAAACCCGACTTCGACCCCGGACCCAGCCTCAGATCGCATCGTGGACTTCAAGTGGTGCGGGGTGTTTTTTGGCGACACCCAACCGGAGATTTATATTAAAACGGACGGCCAGCCGCAAAAACTGGATATTCCGCCTTTCCAACTCTCTGCCGTCGTTCGCTATCACGGCAAAAACCCGATGGTCATCTACGCCAAACGCAAAGCGGACCTGCCAGGAAAACCGGATAAAATGGAACCGATTGGCAGTTTCACGCTAGATGCCGATTGGTCGCAGGCAGTGTTGTTTTTTTATCCCAAAGGTGCCGGACAGATCGGGGTGAGTCCGGTCAAAGACGACCCCACGGTTTATAAAAAAGGAAAACTTCGTATTATCAATGTTACCACCGCACTGGTCGGCTTGAGTGTCAACGGAGTGCAAAGCCAGATTGAACCCGGCGAGGTTAACTACTACGAACTTCCCGAAGCCCTCACCCAAGTCGCGGTTCGTTATGCATTGCAGGAGGAACAAGCTTGGAAGTGGAGAGGCAGCAATTTCTTCCGGTTGCCCGCCGGCAGGCGGACTACGGTGGTGATCGCGAAGAAGGACGCCAGTGCCTTCAAGGCATGGGGCGAGAATGGCGAGCGCTACGGCAACGGGGATCTACAGGTGTTCTCGTTTGAGCAAACCGACGAGCCCAAGTCCAAGAATAACTAAAACGTCCTTACCGCTACACCGCACCCAGAGCGCGTTCGACGTTTGATCGGCGAGGGTTGGCTACTCGCTAAAAAAAACGGTTACTTCACACGCTATAGGCCCGTTTTCGCGTAGTAAGAGTAGTAGTCATCAGCTTTCTTAATTAATACAACATGAAGATAAATCACTTAATTCACTACGCCCTCCTTTTCGGTGGGGTTATTAACGTAATGGTCATGAGCATCAAAGCCGCGGACACTCGCCTCGTACTATTAGTCGTTGCGTAAGTTTCGGCAGTTGACTCAAATTGCAGCATACTTCGTGTTTTTCATTTGGAAAAACGATTTTATCAACTCGGAGGTGCTCTTTATGTCCTTCATTATTTGAACGATCGAGCTCTTAAATTCTTTTTTAGTAATGATAAATAGTTTTGAGAGTCGAGCCTTGGCGTGATTCCAGACCTGTTCATCGGGGTTTACCTCGGGTGAGTATCACGGTAGGTTAGCGATGGTGATTTGACCATTTTGTGTTGCTACAAAGCTGTTTACCTCAGCTGAATTGTGGTAGCTTGCATTATCTGCAATCACGATAATCGGACACTCGGCGTCTTGACGTAGTTTTTTAAGGAACTCGATAAATCGGGCTGAATTCATAAAGCCCTCAAAGCATGTGAAATGCATGTCGCCTCGGGGGCTGACGGCACTGATCAGCTTTAGGCTGAATCTATCGCCGCTGTCCTCTACTTCTGGAGTCTCCCCTATTTTACCCCAAGTTGTTCCCCTGTGGGAATCGGAGCGAATGGCACTCTCATCAACAAAAAAGATCTGTGCGCCGGTTTTTAGAGCCAATTCCCTTAATCCAGGGAAGGTTGTATTCAGGTAGCACTTCATTTCGTCCGGATCTCTCTTATAGCTTTTATAGATAGGGCGTTGCGGGCTTAATCCAAGATGTCCGAGTAAGCGGCTGACGCCGCTTTTGCTCAGCTCAACTTTATGCTCCTTCTTCAATACGGCCCGAATTATATTTAGCGTCCACAAGCAAAACGGTAGTTGAAATTGGCGAGGATCGCCTAGCGTTATTGCTTTATAAAGCCACTCCATCACTTCCCCATTCACCTTCCTTGGCCGACCGCTTCGGTCAGACTCCAGTAGCGCGTGGTGCCCGCCGTGCCGATAAGCCGATAGCCAGCTAAACAGTGTCCGGTGTGGTATACTCAGCATGCGGGCAACAACAGAGATGGCCTCCCCCTACTGGATTGCATCCACGGCCATTTTCCTCTTTGCGTTACGCACCTGTATCTTAACGCCTGATTTTGTGGTCTTAATTTCGGTCACTACGAAATTTATACAATTAAGCTATACTATGCAACGACTTTCGCAACGATTAATACATTCAGTTATTCCGGTACGGCGCGAAGCAACCCAAAAGGAATTCGGCGTACGTGTGTGGGCGACCAAATGGGAGAACGGCATCTTTGGCGGTTCCACCACCAATTGGGCCATGGGCGATGCCGCCTGGCTCGCGCAGAACATCTGGGATCATTATGCATTCAGCCAAGACCGTGATTATCTAGAGACCCGGGCTTATCCCATGATCAAGGAACTCTGCGAATTCTGGGAAGACTCTATCAAAGAAGGACCTGGTGGTAAACTGGTAAGCCCGAAGAGTAAATCGCCCGAACACGGACCTTGGGCAGAGGGTAACTCTTACGAGCAGCAACTTGTTTTCAATCTCTTTACCAACTATATCCAAGCGTCGAAAACAATAGGTGTTGACGATGACTTCCGCGGCAAAATCGAGAAAATGCGAGCCCGCCTGCTGGGGCCGCAAATTGGTAAATGGGGACAGCTTCAGGAGTGGGTGGAAGACATCGACGATCCCAAAGACAAGCACCGTCATTTTTCTCACATGATCGCTGTCTATCCTGGTCACCAGATCACTCCATTGACAACCCCGAAGCTGGCTGAGGCCGCTAAAGTCTCCATGAACGCGCGTGGCGATGCTTCCGTCGGTTGGAGTCGCGCTTATAAAATCATTATTTGGAGTCGGTTACATGATGGTGAGCGCTCCTATAAAATCCTGAAAGAAATGGTCAAAACGGCGTTTACGCCGAACCTACTTTGCACCCCAAGGCCTAAAACCCTGCGTTAAGGCTCAAGTTCACCCGGTGCTCGGCGTACTGCGGATTGAGAATCGCGTCGTAGCCCAAACGCACCGACCAGCCGTTGGGCAACAGCGCCGAAAGACTCGCCCCTGGGTTGAATGACTCACCGCCTCCCGCTTGCGGCTGGACCTTAAAATTTCCCCCGCCAATGGCGAACTGCGCACGGATAGCCTCGGGATTATAATGCTGGCGGCTCACCCCCAGGCTCACATCCGGAACCCAGCCGATGCGCTTCCACATGAAGGGCCGACTCACATGAAATCCGAGCGTGGTCACCAGTGAATCCGCGTTCTGCCGCGCCACCTTCAAATCTGCAATAGAACCGGTCTCATCA
>JBILJE010000009.1:0-22723 GCA_044377395.1 Rariglobus sp.
AACGATGACGGAGGTGTCGAGACCTCCGGAGTAGGCGAGAACGATTTTCATAGGTAAAAAAGAGAGAGAGGAGAGTGAGATGAATTTTAACCGCGAATGGACACGAATTAACGCGAATGATCGGACAGGACGATGCGTTCCCACTCAAGCTTGGCACGCTTGAAATTAATAATAAGCCCGACATTCAGCTTGGTGATTCGTAGATAGCTGATCATTTGCCCCCGCTCGTGATCGGTGATGCCATCAATCGCCTTGGCGTCCACGATCACCGAATCAAAGGCGATCAGATCGGGAATAAACTCCGCGACTTGCACGTTTTTATAGCGGACTGAAAAGTGCTTTTGCTGGTCGTAGGCGATACCACAGAGTCCGAACTCCACCACCAGCGCATTTTCATAAGGCTTTTCATGCAGACCATGACCGAGCTCTTTTAAAACCGAAAATGCCGCGCCAATAATGCGATAAACTTCATCCGCCTGGATCAGATTATTCGCGGCCATTGGCGTCCATTCGCGGTTACAAAACGGCTCAGGCGCGCGGCTGTTGGGCGAGCACGGCCATGATGGCCTTCTGGGTGTGCAGGCGGTTTTCGGCCTGGTCGAAAATGATCGAGCGCGGGTTGTCTAAAACCTCATGGAAAACCTCTTCACCAGAGTGCGCTGGCAAGCAATGCATGAAGTAGGCGTCTGGTTTGGCGGCGGCGAACAGCGCGCCGGTCACCGCATAGGGCGACATCAGGGCGATGCGCTGCTTGCTTTCCTCCTCCTTGCCCATGCTCACCCAAACGTCGGTGTAAACCACGTCGGCATCCTTTACCGCTTCAAACGGGTCGGTGGTGAACTGGTAGTTTTGGGCAAAGCCCTCCTGCTTGAGCAACGCGTTGATCTCCGGGCCTGGCTCGAAGCCCTTGGGGCCGGCGAGCGAGATCTTCATACCGAACAGCGCAGCGCCGAGGATCCACGAGTTGGCCATGTTACAGGCCGTGTCGCCCAAAAACGCGATCTTGCGGCCCTTGAGCGAGGCAAGCAGGTCGCCACCTTTGGGCGCCCAGCGCTCGGCCATGGTGAACGCATCCGTGTAAATCTGGCACGGGTGCAGGAAATCGGTGAGCGCGTTGATCACCGGAATCGTGCCGCTGGCAGCCAAACGCTCGACCTCGCTGTGATCGTAGGTGCGCACGATCAGCCCGTGCACAAAGCGGGACAGCACCTTGGCGGTGTCCTCAACCGACTCACCACGCCCAAGCTGGATGTCGTTTTTGTTAAGAAAGAGCGGATTGCCGCCGAGCTCGTGAACGCCGACTTCGAAGGAAACGCGGGTGCGCGTGGAGGACTTGGAGAAAATCAGCGCCCAGGTCTGGTGCTCGAGCACCGGCGGGGTGTGCCGGCCACGTTTGGCTTTGAGCTCTCGGGCCAACGCAAAGACCTCAGCCACCTCGTGGGGCTTGAAGTCCGTCTCTTTGAGGAAGTGCTTCATGGAAAAATGAAGCGGATATGCGTAAGTCATCCGCTTGGCTCCGACGAGAGCAAAATTCGGGCCGCGTTAAGCTGGCTGGGGTAAGCCACCTGGGGCCCGTGCCATCGCTTGACGCCAACGCCGCTGGCTTTATGCGTTATCCACCGCTTATGCCGCACCCTTCGTCGATCTGGTTAACCCTCGGGCTTTTGCTCGGCACCCTCAGTAGTTCTGCGGCTATTTCGCTCGACGGGCTCAGCACCAACTCCCCCTTTTCGCCGCGCTCTAACGCCGTCGCCCAGCCTGCCAACGTCGATGCTTCCACCATCGAATTCCGCGGCGTGATCTCCAGCCAAGATGGCACCCTTTTCGGTCTCTACGACCGTACGCGAAATCAGGGCGCATGGGTTCGGCAAAATGAAAAGGGCGCCGATTTCAACGTGTTGGCCTACGACTCCACCAACGCCGTGGTCACAGTAGACTACCAGGGACAAAAACTCTCGCTGGCGTTGTCCACGTCCAAGATCGAGGCCGCCGCCCCTTCGATGATTCCGGCGATCGCCGCAGCACCTCTGGCTGCGCCCGCCACGCCCGTCGTTAAAGGAGCCAATCCGGCGGACCAAAGCAGGCTTGAATCGATTGCAGCCGAGGTACGGCGGCGGCGGGCGTTGCGCGTAGCAACCCCAGCCGTGACCAATTCGCACCCATGAATTCGCCCTCCGGCGCGACGGGCGCTGTCGCCACATCAAACGGCGCGCTGATCCGGCGGCTGTTCGCCCTAGCTTGGCGCTACCGTTCGCGCTGCTTCGTTGTCCTGGCCCTGCAACTCGCGTTGCTCACTCTCGGTCTTAGCGGGTTGAGCCTAACCGGACTGGGCATCGACTACCTCGGCTGGGTACTGGCCGGACGTGGCGCAGTGCAAACCGCCGAGTTTCCCCATGCCAAGTTCGGTCTGCAACTGCCGCCGTCCTGGGAGCCGCTCCACATCCTGTTGTTAATCGCCACCTGCATCCTCGGTTTTGCCGTGCTGCGCGCAGTGCTCAACTACCTGTATACTATCGCAATCAACCGGCTCGTGCAGCAGCGACTGGTGGTCGACCTGCGCGGCGAGGTCTACGACAAACTCCAGCGCCTAAGCTTTCGTTTCTTCGATGCCAATACCACTGGCTCGATCATCACCCGCGTGACCGGCGACGTGCAGGCGGTGCGCATGTTTCTCGATCAAGTGATGATCCAAAGCGTCATCATGGTCGTGTCGCTGACGATTTACGCAGTCTATATGGTCAGCCTTCACCCAGGCCTCACGCTAGCATGCTTGGCAACCACCCCTGTGCTGGCGGTACTTTCGGTCGGCTTTTCACGTTACATCCAGCCGCTTTACCAGCGCAGCCGTGAAAGCGAGGAGGCCTTGGTCGACTACCTGGCCGAGAGCGTGCAAGGCGTGCAGGTCACCAAGGCCTTCGGCCGCGAGCCCGAGGATCGCGCCGCCTTTGCCGCCAAAAACCGCGCCGTCATCGACCAGCAGCAGGGGATTTTCTGGCGCGTCAGCCTGTTCTCGCCAGCGGTGGGTTTGCTCACGCGGGTCAACCTCGGGGTGCTGCTCGGTTATGGCGGCTGGCTGGTCATCCACGGTCAACTGCCGCTGGGCACCGGCTTGGTGGTGTTCGCCGGCCTGCTCGATCAGTTTTCGGGTCAGGTCAACCAGGTCGCCACGCTCGTCAATAGCGTGCAGCAATCCCTGGTTGGGTCGCGGCGCGTCTTCGAAATCCTCGATGCGCCCGTCGAGGTAGTCGACGCGCCCCATGCACCGGCCTGCGCCCAACCCGGAGGCGCGGTGCGCTTCGAGCACGTCTCCTTCGGCTACTCCGCTGCCGAGCCGTTGCTGCGGGACATCGACCTCGATGTCAGCCCGGGGCAGTGCGTCGCCATTCTCGGCGCTACGGGTGCGGGCAAGAGTACCCTGATGAGCCTCATTCCAAGGTTTTATGACCCCACGTCCGGGCGCGTGCTGATCGGCGGAACGGATGTGCGCCAACTGCGCCTTGACGACCTACGGCGTAATATCGGCATCGTTTTCCAGGAAAGTTTCCTCTTTTCGAATACGGTGTCGGCTAACATCGCCTTCGGCCACCCCCAAGCAACGCAGGCGCAGATCGAGCGCGCGGCGCGCATCGCCGCAGCACACGAGTTCATCCTCCAATTGCCGCAGGGTTACGACACCGTGCTCGGGGAAAGCGGAAACACCCTTTCCGGCGGGCAACGCCAACGCCTCGCCATCGCCCGCGCCGTACTGCTCGAGCCGGCCATCCTGCTGCTCGACGATCCCACCGCCGCCATCGACAGCGAGACCGAGCAGGAAATTTTCACGGCTCTGGAAACCGCCATGACTGGCCGTACCACCTTCATTGTTGCGCACCGCCTGAGCACACTGCGGCGCGCCGACTTCATCATCGTGCTCGAAGAAGGCCGCATCGTGCAGCGCGGCACCCATGCCGAACTCATGCGCCAGGCGGGCCCGTATCTGCGCGTTGCCCAGATGCAATTGGTCGACGGCTCCGAGCGTGACACGCTCCTGAGCGAACGGGGGGTATCGCCATGAGCTCCACCCAAGGCGTCCGTAGCCCGCTGACACTCGTGCAACGTGGGAAGCGCGACGAGGGCGACGATGACGCTCCAATGAAGCCGCTCGATTGGGCGATCATAGGCCGCTTGTTCGGTTATACCCGCCCCTTTGCGCGCAAGCGTAACGCACTGATCGCGCTCACGGTGTTTCGCGCCACCCAACTTCCCGCGCTCTCCTGGGTGACTGCACTGACTATCGCTGGCCCTATCACTAATCGCGAAATTTCACCACTGTTTGGCTGGATCGCCGGTTACGCCGTTCTCGCCGTGCTCACCGACGTGCTGTTTCACTTCCGCCAACGTTACGCGCTGGAAATCGGTGAAGCCGTGGTGGGCCGCATGCGCGTTGACCTCTTTGACCATGTCAGCCGCATGCCGATGAGCTTTTTTCATCGGGTCAAACTCGGGAGTATCCTCAGTCGTGTGACGAGCGACGTCAGTTCAATCCGCGCCGGTATCGAGCAGGTTTTTTTCGTCGGTATCGTGCAACTCGGCCAGATGCTTTTTGCGGCCGCAGTGATGGCGTTCACCGACTGGCGGCTCTTCCTTGTGGTACTCGGCCTGGCTCCTGTGCTGTGGGCATTGAATAATCATTTCCGCATACGCTTGAGTCGTGACACCCGAGCGCAGCAGGAAAGCTTCAGCCGCGTCACTGCGACCCTCGCCGAGTCGATCAACGGCATTCGCGTGACGCAGGGCTTTGTGCGGCAGGAAACCAACGCGGGGCTATTTCGGCGCCTGCTCGACGACCACTCCCGTTTCAGCATGGGCACGGCGCGCTCGTCCGCCATTTTGCTGCCGTTGCTGGAGCTCAACAGCCAATTTTTTGTGGCCACCCTGCTTATGCTGGGAGGCTGGCAGGTACTGGAGGGCCAAATGGAGTTGGGCGTGCTCATTACCTTCTTTCTTTTTGCCAACCAGTTTTTCGCTCCGATCCAGGTGCTGGGTAATCTCTATAACCAAGGGCTTGTGGCCATGGCAGGAGCGGAGCGGGTGTTCCAATTGCTCGACACCACACCCGACTGGCAAGACGCGCCGGACGCCCGCGACTTGCCCGACCCGCGTGCCTCCGGAACCACCACTGGTGCGCGCGTGGAATTCAACGATGTTTCGTTTGGCTATAAACCCGGAAATCCGGTTTTGCGCAACGTGAGTTTCACCGCCGAGCCCGGCCAAATGATCGCGCTGGTCGGCCATACTGGCAGCGGGAAAACTTCGATCATCAACCTAGTCGCCAAGTTTTACCTGCCGACGGGCGGTGAGGTGCGCGTAGACGGACAGGAAATCCGTGCACTCACGGGAAACTCGCTGCATCGGCAGCTGGGTATGGTGACGCAGAGCAACTTCCTCTTCGCTGGTAGCGTGCTCGATAACATCCGTTATAGCCGCCCTGAGGCGACCGAGGCGGAGGTGAGGGCGGCGATTGAAAAACTGGGTTGCGCGGAACAGTTCGAAGCGCTGCCGCAGGGATTGCGCACCGTGGTGGGCGAGCGAGGCAGCGGTATTTCCTCCGGCCAACGCCAACTGGTGTGCTTTGCGCGGGCGCTTTTGGCCGACCCGCGCCTGCTCATCCTCGACGAGGCGACCAGTGCCATAGATGCGCTAACCGAGGCCCGTTTACAGCAAGCGCTCGCAACATTATTGGCGGGCCGCACCAGCTTTGTGGTGGCGCACCGCCTCAGCACCATCCGGCAAGCCAACCTCGTTCTGGTGCTCGACCACGGACGTATCATTGAAAGCGGTACGCACGACGAACTACTGTCGCGAGGAAGTCACTACGCCTCGCTTCATGCGCAGTTTGTATGTTCCGGAGGCGCTTGAAACGGCCCCATTAAATTGCGCAAGTTCTAATTTTAACCTAGGTAAAGGCCCGTTTTAGCAGCTAAAAATAGTCGTTGCATTCGAACCCTCTCGGCCTAATTCCAGACATCGCTATGGCAAAAAAAATCGCTCGCAAACCTAACGCTGCTTTCCTCAAACCGGTTCAACCTGACGCCCTCCTCGCGGTGATCGTCGGTGCGAAACCCCTCCCCCGCACGGAGCTCACCAAGAAGCTCTGGGAGTACATCAAGAAGAACGATCTGCAGGACAAGAAGGTCCGCACCCAGATCAACGCTGACGCGGCCCTCAAGCCCGTGCTCAACGGCAAGAAGTCCGTCAGCATGTTCGAGCTGACCAAGCTCGTCTCCGGCCACCTCGTCAAGTAAGGCACCGGGATAGGTTTCAATTAAAGGCCGTCGCGGTAAACCGCGGCGGCCTTTTCCGTTTACGCTATAGGCGTGCCTTTGCATCCGGTTCACTAACGGCACTAAAGCGTCTCAATAGCTGCCGACGGAGTGGGTGCGGCCAACTGGAGCCGGCCTTTACTACGGGGCATTGACCAGGCCGGTCCCCAAGCTTTTGAGGGTAATTAAGTCCTGTTCCATCAGGGTCACGTGAAGGGCGCTTTTCACCCCAGCCTGCACCACCCCGGGGTTGTCGTGCAGGTAGTCTTGCGCGGCCAAGGTGATCTTGGGGCTGAGCACAATGCTGTGCTCCACCGTACTTAGCGGAGGCAGCCCAATCGGCACCTCATCGTCGATGGTACCCAGGACTTTCTGCCCCAATGAGAGAGTGTGTGTGGAACTAGTCGCAACCAACGGCACCGGGTTGGGATTGGAGAAACTCAGCCTGAGCACTCCGTAGTCGCCGGTCATGCCCAATCCCTCAATGCGCGTGATGAGGGGCGTAATTTCGGCCTCCCGTCTGGTTTGGCAACCGACCAAACCCACCGCCAACGTCAAACTAACGAGATGGATCGCGGTGCGCATGGGACGCAACCAATGCGTCCCGCCTTGGCGCGCAAACGAGACACTGGGTTATACTAAAAGAAAGCCAGCGCTTTGGCGCTTTCCAGCGCCACCCAACCCGCACCCAGCACAGACGTCAGCACGAACACGGCGCGGGTGAGTTTTTGCAGGCGCAAGCGCCGATCAAAACGGTCGGAATTCCGGCTGTGGCTGCCCTGCAGCGCCATAAAACTGGCGAATTTAGCATTGTGCACGGGCGTGTTCCAGTCGCGCTCATCCCGCCCCAAGCCTCGAATGAAGGTCGGCAAACCGAGGTAGCGCAGGAGTTGGAGCAAGGCACGAATCACGATGCACTCAACATCGGCGCGTCTTGCGCAATCTCAAGTGGGAACTCGGCGGCGGGCTCATTTTAACTGTTAATTCGCAGGCCCGCTGCAACCCGCCCCTCGGCAGTCCACTTCAGTTCATTTCGCACTCAAAGAAATCCAAACGAACCGGTTTACCGCTAATGAACGCTAATGGCCGCTAATGAAAACCAGGAATCCAGCGCTTCTGAATTAGCGTATCTTGGCGTTCATTAGCGGTTAAAAATTCCGTTGCTGAATTTTTGTCGGCTTGGTTGCTGATGCGGTGAGCCTGAATTGTTACCCAGTTTTTATGCGTATGAATGGAAAAGGGTATCAGTCCTGGACGTGCTGAAAATTTGAGTGGTTTTCCCGCGGCAGACTCGGCAATTTCGCCCGCTTTAACGATCGCCATGCACCACTTCCACTACACCGCCTCCAACCTTCACTGTGAATCTGTCGATCTCGCCGAGATCGTCCATCTCTACGGCACGCCGACCTACGTCTACAGCGCCGCAACCATGGCGGATAATTACAACCGCCTCGCCAAGAGCATGGCTGGATTGGATTTGCAGATTTGTTATGCGATGAAGGCCAACTCCAACATCGCCCTGTTGCGGCATTTTTCCAACCTCGGCGCGGGCTTCGATTTGGTCAGTGGCGGCGAGATTCAACGCGTGCTGGCGGCGGGCGCCAACGTGAAGACCAGCGTGTTCGCCGGCATCGGCAAAACCGAGGCGGAGATCCAGCTTGCCCTTGAAAACGGGATTTTCTCGTTCCACGTCGAGAGCGAGCCGGAGTTGGCGCGCATCAACCACGTTGCCGGTAAACTGGGCGTGAAGGCCCCGATCGCCATCCGCGTGAATCCCGACGTGGACGCCAAAACCCACGCCAAAATCACCACCGGCAAGAGTGACAACAAGTTCGGTATCCCGCTGCAAAACGCCGCCGCCGCCTACGCCGCCGCCGCCCAGTATCCGCACATCACGATCAAGGGCGTGCAGATGCACATTGGTTCGCAGCTCACCTCAGTCTCCCCGTTCGTCGAGGCGGTGAAGAAGATCACTCCCTTCGTCGAGCAGCTCAAGGCCACCTACGGCATCACCTATTTCTCGATCGGCGGAGGCATGGGCATCGTTTACAAGGACGCCCTTGCCAGCGGCCAGCAGGCGTGGTGGGACGCGCAGCCTGTCGAGCAACGCCCGCTCACACCGGAAACCTACGGTGATGCGCTGGTGCCGTTGCTGCAGCCGCTGGGCCTGAAGATCGTCCTTGAGCACGGTCGTTTTATGGTGGGCAACGCCGGCGCGCTGATCTCCGAGGTCGAGCACCTCAAGCAGGGCGCGAGCAAAAACTTCCTCATTGTCGACGCCGCTATGAACGACCTAGTGCGCCCGGCGATGTACGAGAGTTACCACGAGATCGTGCCCTTGCACCGCGACACCACCCGCCGTGCGCTGGTTGCCGACGTGGTCGGCCCGATCTGTGAGAGCGGCGACTGTTTTGCCAAGGACCGCCAGTTGCAGGCTGTCGGCGAAGGTGAACTCATCGCCTTCCTGAGTGCCGGAGCCTACGGCTTCACCATGGCCAGTCGCTACAACACCCGCTCCATGGCGGCTGAAGTGCTGGTTCAAGGGGCAACTTTCGAGTTGATCAACGCCCGCGAAACCTTCGCCCAACAAATCGCCAACGAGACGATTCCGGCGTTCCTCAAGCGCTGAGTTAGGCGGGGCTGGAATGTAGCGCGGCGCTTTAGCCCGCAGATCGTGCTCTGTTAAACGACGGGCTAAAGCACCGCGCTACTTCAGCGGCTGAGCCCGCCCGTTCATCCCCCCGTTTTCTTTTCGTGTATTTCGTGTGTTTCGTGGTTAACCACTGCCCATGAATTTTGCCATCATCGGTGCCGGAGCGTGGGGTACGGCGGTTGCCATCCATCTGACGCGTCTTAACCACACGGTCACCTTGGTTCCGCGCCGTTTCGAGCAGGCGCTTGCGCTCGCCTCCACCCGCGAAAACACCGACTACCTGCCGGGCATCGCTTTGCCGCTCAGCCTGCAACTCGGGCACGAGCTCACGCCCGTGCTCATGGAGGCCGATGTCATCCTGCTCGCATGCCCGTCACAGGCGCTGCGCGAAACCTGCGAGCGGATCCGCCAAAACCTCGGCCTGGCCACCCAGCTCAAGCTGGTCGTGTCGTTGGTCAAAGGCCTGGAACTGGGCACTCACTTGCGCCCGAGCGAGGTCATCGCGGCGGTGCTGCCGCAGGTCGCCGTGGGCGTGCTCAGCGGCCCGACCAACGCCGCCGAAGTAGCCCGCGGCCGCCCCGCCGCCATGGTACTCGCCGCTTCGAAGACCGATGCGTTTCTCGCCGAGGTGCAGGCCGCGTTGAGTGGACCCACGTTGCGCGTCTACATCAGCGACGACGTGGCTGGAGTGGAGTTCGGCGGCTGCCTCAAAAACGTCTATGCGATAGCCGCCGGTTGCTGCGACGGCCTGAAGCTCGGCGACAACGCCAAGGCCGCGCTGCTCACCCGCGCGTTGGCCGAAATGGTGCGCGTCGGCATGGGGTTGGGCGCGAAGGCGGAGACCTTTTATGGGCTGGGCGGATTTGGGGATTTGGTGGCTACGTGCACGGGTGCGTGGAGTCGCAACCGCACGTTTGGACAACGCCTCGGCGAGGGGGCCAAAGCGGTCGATTTACTGGCCAACAGCAAGGCGGTCGTCGAGGGCTACCGCACCACGGCGTCGTTTTACGGACTGTGCCAGGAACGTGGCATCGACGCGCCGATTTTGACGGAAAGCTACCGCATCCTCTATGAGGGCAAGCCGCCCGCTGAAGCGCTCATGTCGCTCATGAGCCGCGAACTGCGGCGGGAGTGAGGCCATTGCGCATTGCAGCGTGTTACCTAGAAACCGGGTTAACTGCTAAATAACGCTGATTGACGCTCACAAACCCAAGAGCGTCTCCAGACTCCGTAATTAGGTTTCCTCGATCGTTTCAGTTACCCTCCCTAAAAGGGACGAGCTCCGTGTGGGCCGGGTGCGGCCACAGGCAAGCGATGCGTTTGCAGTTGTGCCTCCAGGCGTGGTGCCAGATACGTTGGCGGCTCAGTTCTCCTTTTTAGTGAACCAGCTAGGCTATTTCCCGTCGCTTTAATCCCTGTTCCTTCTGCTGCCTCGCCCAATCTTATGGACTTATACTCACCCATCGAATCCTTGTCCGGCCTGATCCTCGGGGTCGGCCTTGCCGCTCTGCTTACACTGCTGTTCGGCGTATACACCATCGGGCCCACTGAACGCGGCGTGCTCACCACCTTCGGCCGCGCCCAGCGCACTCCCGGCTCCACCGCCGAGGATCCCATCCTCGCCCCGCTCCTCACCGAGGAGGAAAAGCAGCGCTATAATTACCCCTGTGTGCGTGTCATCCAGCCGGGCGGGCCGTACTTCAAGTGGCCGTGGCAGAAGCTCTACAAGGTCGATATGACCATCCAAACCGTCGACATCACCTGGGATCCGGACGTGCGCCAGGACTCCATCGAGGCGGTCACCAAGGACAACCTTACCGTTCAGATCACCGGGCAGATCCGCTGGAAGCCGTGTGAGCGCAACCTCTACGCCTACCTGTTCGGCATCTCGCGTCCTGCCGCCCACGTGGTCGGTTACTTTATTTCGGTGCTGCGCGACCGCATCGCCACCTTCCACGGCGAGCGGGCCGAGGGTGCTGTCGAGGGCGTTTCCATTAACGACCTGAGGCGCAACCTTTCGCTGATTAATAGCTTTATGGAGGACGCTTGCCGCAAGACCGCCGCCCGCTACGGCATCGATCTCGACGCAGCCCTCATCACCAACATCGACCCGCCGAGCGACGTTGATGAGGCGCTCGCCTCGATTAACACCACGCAGAACCAGGTCGCCGCTTCGATCAGCCAAGCGAAAGCCGACGCCGACCAGCGCCTTAAAATGGCCGAGCAGGCCGTGCAAATCGCCGAGAACCGCGCCCAAGCCGAGGCCGCTCCGCTGCTTGAGTTGGGTAAAACCCTCGCCGCCATGCACGCCGAGGGTGGCAAGCCCGCGCTCGACAGTTACCTGCGCAACGCCCGCCTGCCGCTCCGCGAAAAGGCCGCTCAAACTGTGCTTAAACTTTAACCATTAGCCCGCCCCGCCATGTCATTTTTCTCCACACTTATCCTGGGTGCGATCGGCACCTTCATCGCCACGCCCATCGTGCTCGCCATCGGGCGCATGTTCCAACTCTGGCGCGTGCTGCCCGAGCGCACCGTGATCGTTTACACCTTTTTCGGCAAAGTCGTCGGCCAGGTCGACGAGCCGGGACTGTTTCTGCCCATCATGCATTTCGGCCCGAAGGCGCTGCTGTTCCCTCTGTTTGGCAAGGCCTACGTGGTGAGCACGGTGATTCACCAGGCCTACCTGCGTAATCAATTAGTGAATTCAGAAGAAGGCGCACCGATGGGCGTGGGCATCTGGTTCGAGATGTTCGTCAACAACCCCAAGGCGTTCCTGTTTCAAAACTCCGACCCAATCGGTTCGCTCAAAGCCAACGTCGCCACGGCCATCGTCAAACAGCTCTCCAACCTGCGCCTTGAGGTGTTGCTGGAGAACCGTGACGCGCTTTCGCGTAAGGTGCGCGAAGAGGTTTCGCCCACGTCTTCGCAGTGGGGTTTCAGCCTTGGCTCGACCTACATTCGCAAGGTGGCTTTCCGTGACAAGGGCATGATTGCCGAGATTCAGCGCAAGGTGGTCAATCGCCTGCGCCAAGTGACCGCGGCGATGCGCCAGGCGGGCGACAACGAGGTGGCGATTATCCACTCGGAGGCTGACCGCCAAGCGGCGCAACGCCTTGGCCAGGCCCAGGCGGTGCGGCCCCAAGTGGTGGGCCGGGCGCTTGCGGAGATCCAGCGCGTGCCGGAGGTGGCCGATGCGTTGTTCGCGCTTTTGGATGTGCAGGCGACGTTGCGCAGTCCGGGGAAACTGACGCTAGCTAGCGGGGATTCGGCCGGGTTGTTGATCAATAGCTAATAGGGGGGGGCGGACTGGGTGGGCGTATCGGAACGAGAACCGTGTCGGAGTGACGACCTCCGTGTCGTCTGGGGGGGACGGGTGATCAGTACGGAGAGCGTCCGGCATGGATGAGGCAAATTGTAATAAACGCCATTGCTTCGGTTTCTAGGTCGGACAGTTTCGGGCTTAGCTCCCGTTGCTGTGCTGAATCACCCTGATTATCACATTTTGGTGTCTGATAAGGTGCCTGTAGGTGAATCCATTTTGGCCCTATTATTTATCCCCATCGGCTATCGTATTACCTGTGTGCAGAACAGTACCGAGGCGGTAGCGGTAATGAGGTCGGATCCGGCTGATGTTATCCTCGTCGATTTGGCCGCAGACGATTCAGTCGAACTGGGCCTGCTGGTCATGCTGCGGAATTTTTTCCCTGCTTTACCCATGGTACTTTGTGTTGGTGGCCATAGCGAGGCGCAGGGGGCGCAGTACCGCCAGCTGGGCGTGGTCGATATTTGGATTAAGCCGGTAGACCCGCGCGCGATTGTGGAACAGGTCGAGCTCGCGTTGGAAAAAAGAAATCAGAAACCCGTCAAAGCCGCCGTTAGCGTCACCGCCGCCGATTGGCTCGCGAGCGAAAGAGAAGCGCTGGATGCATGTTCGCAGTGGGGTGAGGGCGCGATGGGCGTGCCGCTTCGGCTGGGACTCTCGGCGCAAGTGCGTGAGTTAAATAAAGATTTTGCGCGGCTGCGAAGCTTTGGCTCATTGGCGGTCGTCGAAAGTCGCCTCGGTTTTGGAGTGCTTGATCTGGCGGTGGACCTCGTGCGTCCGCAGGACTCTTTGCTGGTGGCGTGCCTGGCCGGGTGGATAGACCGGGCGGTGCTCACGGAACTGCTGGAACCTGCGCAGAATAATGATCGTTCTGTGGTGCTGGTGGTGCTGGAAAGTGAGAATCTGGATACGCAAAAGCAGTCGCTTGTGGAGGGTTTATTGTGCCGGCGTCCCGGTGATGCACTCAGCGAGTGCTTTGGCGGCCGAGTACGGGTGTTGCTCTGTGGGGCCGAGTCATTGTGTGCGCTTGCAGAGCAGGGGCGGTTTAGCGAACTGCTGCTGATGCGCGCCGGAGCGATGGTGAAGCAGGTACCGGCGTTGGTGCAGCGGCGCGAGGATCTTTGGGTGATGGCCTTGGCCATTTGGACACGCACGGGAAGTGAGGCTGTTACAATAGACCCAGCCTGCGTGGCTTGGGTGAGCGAGCAGGCATGGGACGGGGATTACGGCCCATTTCATCGCACGATAGAGCTGGCAGGGCACATCGCCAAAAAAGTCGGCGGTACGGTTACCCCACGGGAGTTGGCGCGCGCTGCGGCGCTTGAGCCGACCTGGATGAAGCCTCTTTATCATGAGTTACTCATGACGGAGCTAGCAGGGCCGCTAGTCGAGTGGGACTAGGCGCGAAGGGTTGAGGTACGCGGCCTAGGTATTTCCTTTAGCTGGGCGGGATTGAACTAAAGTTTACCTCACGCTGCTCCGTTAGGGGTAGGGTGAATCCCTCACGTCTCCACGCCGTATCCTGTCTGCGTTGCTGCGGACTGCTGTGCGGCGTGGTGCAGCCTCTTTTCTTAACCCCGCCCCATGAGCAAACGAATCCTCACCGTTGATGACGCCGCGACCATGCGTAAAATGGTCGCCTTTACCCTTAAGGACGCGGGGTACGAGGTGCTCGAAGCTGTCGATGGCTGCGACGCCCTCAAAGTCCTCAAAGACCGTTCCGTCGATGTGATCATCACCGACCTGAATATGCCAAATATGGACGGCATTGAGCTCACCCGTCAGTTGCGCGCCCTGCCGGCCTTTGCCCGCACGCCCATCATTTTGCTCACCACGGAATCCGACCCCGCGAAAAAAATGGCAGGCCGCATGGCTGGTGCCACCGGGTGGATCGTCAAACCCTTCAACCAAGAACAGCTTCTCGCCATCGTCGCGAAAGTGCTGCCCGCCTGACCCCGCCCACCACCATGTCGATGAACGAATCCCTGCAACAGGAACTGGTAAAAGATCTCCTCGTCGAGAGCTACGAGGGCCTCGATTTATTTGACCGCGAGCTGCTCGGTATCGAGCAGGGACAGGGCGGCAGCGACCGCCTGAATATCATTTTCCGCGTCATACACACGATCAAGGGCACCGCAGGCTGCATCGGCCTGGGGCGCATCGAGAAACTTGCCCACTCAGGCGAAAACCTCATGAGCCTCCTGCGCGACGGTAAACTCGTCGCCACCGGCGAAATCGTCTCCGCCTTACTCTCCTTGTCCGACGCCCTGCGCGGCATGTTGCGCGTGTTGGAGTCCACCGGTGCAGAAAGCACGGTGGAGCACACCGAGTTGTTAGCCCAACTCGAACGCCTGCAGATCGCTCCCGTTGCCGCCACAGCCGCTCCGGTTCCTGTTGTGGTCAAGCCTACCTACGGCCTCTTCGATGACGAGGATGACGTTCCTGTTGCAGTCGCAGCAGTCGCCGCAACGGAAGCCCCCACCTCGCACGTGCTCGACGCTGAATCCTGCACCCTAGGCTCTGCCGAAGTCTCAGCCGAGCTGCTGCACGACGACGACGCCCCGCATCACGAGTCGGTTGCCCCCACGGTTGTGAACGTTGCCCCTCCGGTCGCTGCTGTTGCCGCCCCCCAGGTCGCTCGCCATGCGACTCCTGAAAAGCCCACTGGCGAAACCTCCGGTCGCGCCACCGCCAGTGTGGCCGACAACGCCATCCGCGTTGATATTACCCAACTCGACAAGGTCATGAATCTGGTCGGCGAACTTGTGCTCGCCCGCAATCAGATCGTCTCCAATACCACCGTGTTTGACCAGGCCGCGCTGACCACCGCCGCGCAGCGCCTCAACATCATCACCACCGAATTGCAGGAGAGCGTGATGAAAACGCGCATGCAGCCCATCGGTAATGTGTGGGCCAAATTCCCCCGCGTCGTTCGTGACGTCGCCAAGGATCTCGGCAAAAAAGTGCGCCTCGTTATGCAGGGGCAAACCACCGAGCTCGACCGCACCATCATCGAGGCGATCAAGGACCCGCTCACCCACATCGTGCGCAACTCCATCGACCACGGCATTGAGTCGCCCGAGCGCCGCATTGCCGGCGGCAAGGCCGACGAGGGCCTGCTGTCGCTGCGCGCCTTCCACGAGGGCGGCCAGGTCATCATCGAGATCATGGACGACGGCAACGGCCTCGATCTGGAGCGCGTTAAAGCCAAGGCGGTTTCCAAGTCGCTTATCACCGCCGAGCACGCCGCCCGCATGAACGAGCGCGAGGCGATTAACCTCATTTTCCTCCCAGGCCTGTCCACCGCCGAAAAGATTTCCAACGTCTCCGGCCGTGGCGTCGGCATGGATGTGGTGAAAACCAACATCGAGAAAATCGGCGGCTCGATCGACCTGCAGACGCAAGCCGGCCAAGGCACCACCTTGCGGATCAAAATTCCGCTTACTCTCGCGATCATCCCGGCGCTCATCGTCACCAGCGGCGGCGCGCGTTACGCCATTCCGCAGGTGAGCCTGCTGGAGCTCGTCCGCCTCGAAGGCGCTACGGCGCGCACGGGCATCGAAAAACTCTGCGGCGCGCCCGTCTACCGGCTGCGTGGCAACCTGCTGCCGCTCGCCTTTATTAACGAGCAACTGCGCACCGCCCCCGGTTTGGGCCGCACCCTCGGTGATGATGATGTGATTAACATTGTCGTGCTGCAGGCCGATGGCCGCCCCTTCGGCATGGTGGTCGATGAGATCAACGACACCGAGGAAATCGTGGTCAAACCGCTCGGTAAACAGCTCAAGTGTATTTCCTGTTTCGCCGGCGCGACCATCATGGGCGATGGCCGTGTTGCGCTCATTCTGGATGTGGTGGGTTTCGCTCAGCACGCCCACGTTGTTGCCGAAACCCGCGAGCGCCCCGTCGACGTGGCCAAGACGTCGTTTGGCGCCGATAGCGACCGGCGCCAATCGCTCCTGCTCTTTAATGTCGGCGGCAAACGGCGCATGGCCATTCCGCTGGCGTTGGCCGCCCGTCTCGAAGAATTCCCGCTTTCGCAGATCGAGCACACGGGCGACTCCGAGGTGGTCCAATACCGCGGCCAGATCATGCCTCTGATTCGCGTGGGTAAATACATCACGGGAGGGGCGGTGGCCGAAGCCGATCCCGAGAAGCTCTCGGTGGTGGTTTACTCCGAAAACGGCCGCTCCGTCGGCTTCGTGGTTTCGAGCATCAACGACATCGTTGAAGAAGCCTTTGAGGTGCAACGCCACGCCTCGGGGCGCGGTTTGGCCGGCTCAGCCGTGGTTCAAGGCCACGTCACCGACCTGCTCGATGTCCCCGCACTTATCCGCAACGCCACCCCGTCCTTCTACGACGCCATCGCCGCCTGATTTTCCTCGAAAAACCCATGTCCACCGCCAACCAATACTGCACCTTCTACGTCGACGGACTGTTCTTTGGCGTCGAGGTGTTGCGTGTCCAGGAGGTCATTCGATTCCAAGAAATGACCCCCGTGCCGCTCGCTTCCAACGTCGTCAGCGGCCTGATCAACCTGCGCGGGCAGATTGTCACCGCCATTGACCTGCGCCGCCGCCTCGCTCTCGCCGACCGTGACCCGTCCGAACTTCCCATGAACGTCGTCATCCGCACCGACGACGGCGCTGTGAGCCTGCTCGTTGACCAGATTGGCGACGTGGTGGAGGTCGATGCGGACAGCTACGAACGGCCTCCCGAAACCCTCAACGGCGTCGCGCGTCAACTCGTGCTCGGCGTCTATAAACTCAAAGACCAACTCCTGCTCATTCTCGACACCGATCAGACCGTTGACCTCCTCGAAAAATCCGCCTCGGCCACTGCCAAGGCCGCCTGATTTCGCTTCATTTTCAACCTCATTAACCACCCCAACCGTATCCTCACCATGCTCCGCATCGACTCCGCTATGAACGCCTCCGCCCCCGCCTCTGCCAAAGCCCACGCCCGCACCGAATCGCCCGTGCTCACCAAGCCCGTTACGGCCAAAACCGTCGTCGCTACTAAGAAAAATAAACCTAAGGCGAAGGTCGCCGCGTCCGCCCCAGCTGCTGCCGCCGGTGGTGAACTGGCCGCCTTGCGCGCCCGCCTCGCCGCCCTCGAATCCACTCAGGCCGTCATGAGTTATTCCACCGATGGCACGATCCTCAACGTGAACGACAAGTTCCTCTCCATTGTGGGTTACACCGCCGCCGAGGTTGTCGGCCAACACCACGACCTTTTTGTAGATGCGTCCCAACTTACAACTGCCGCCCACCGCCAGTTTTGGGCTGACATTGCTGATGGCAAAGCCGTGTCCGGCGAGTTTCGCCGTTTCGCTAAAGACGGCAGCGAACGCTGGGTGCAGTCGACTTGCACGGTCGTTCCCGGTGCCAAAGGTAAACCAGGTAAGGTGATTGAGATCGTCACCGACTTGACCGCCGCCCGCGCCATCACCGCCGAAATGGCCGAGCTCAAGGTGCGTGCCGAGATTACCAACATGACGAGCATCGTCTCCGAGTCCGACCTCAAGGGCGACATCCTCAACATCAACGAAAAGTTCTGTGAAATCTCCCAATACACCCGTGAGGAATTGATCGGCAAGCCGCACAACACCACGCGTCACCCGGACATGCCCAAAGATGTGTTCAAACAACTTTGGGGCACCATCGGTAAGGGCAAGCCGTTCCGCGGCATCATCAAAAACCGTAAAAAGGACGGTAACCCCTACTACGTCGATGCCGTCATCGCGCCGGTGCTCGGCGCCAACGGCAAACCGATCAAGTACATCGGCGTGCGTTACGACATCACCGCCGCCGAGATCGAGCGTCAGAACGCCAAGGGCGTTCTTGATATGATCAACTCCACCTATGCCTTCATCGAGTTCGACACCTCGGGCAACGTGCTCACCGCCAATCAAAACTTCCTCTCAACTCTCGGTTACCGCCTGGACGAGATTCAGGGCAAGCATCACCGCACCTTTGTCGCCGCCGACTACGCCGGCACTCAAGAATACCGTAATTTCTGGCAGGACCTTAATAACGGCGTCACTAAGTCGGATACCTTCCGCCGCATCACTAAAGACGGTAAGGATATCTACATTCAGGCCGTCTACGCCCCGGTGAAAGACGAGATGGGCCGCATCTTCAAGGTGGTGAAAATTGCCACCGACGTGACCGCCTCCAAAGTCGAGTCGCTGAACAACGAGCGCCAGCTCGCCGAGGCCAACCGTAACCAGGCCGTGATCGAGTTCGACAACTCCGGCACGATCCTCGAAGCCAACGAAAACTTCCTCAACTGCCTCGGCTACCGCATGGACGAAATTAAGGGCAAGCACCACCGCATGTTTGTCGATCCGGCCTTCTTCGCCAGCGCGGACTACACGCGCTTCTGGGCCGATCTAAACGCCGGTAAATTCCAAACCGCCGAGTACATGCGGATCGGCAAAGGCGGTAAGGAGGTCTGGATTCAGGCCACCTACAACCCGCGCTTCGACGCCACCGGCAAGGTCAACAAGGTTATCAAATTTGCCTCCGACATCACTGCCCGTAAGCAGGCCGAGGCTAGCCTCAAGCGCACCCTCGACACCGTGTCGATGAACGCCCAGTCGCTGGGTTCCGCCTCCGAAGAGCTCTCTGCGGTCGCCCAGCAGATGAGTTCCAATTCCGAGGAAACCGCCGCGCAGTCCAACGTGGTTGCCTCCGCTTCCGAGCAGGTCAGCAAGAACGTTGCCACGGTGGCCACCAGCGCCGAGGAGATGAGTGCCTCCGTACGTGAAATAGCCAAAAACGCCAACGACGCAGCTCGCGTTGCCACCACGGCGGTCAAGGTCGCCGAGGACACTAACCAGACGATCGCCAAGCTCGGTCAGAGTTCCATCGAGATTGGCAAGGTCATCAAGGTGATCACCTCGATCGCGCAGCAAACCAACCTGCTGGCTCTGAACGCCACCATTGAGGCGGCCCGCGCCGGTGAGGCAGGTAAAGGCTTCGCGGTCGTGGCAAACGAGGTGAAGGAACTGGCCAAACAAACGGCCGCCGCCACCGAGGACATTAGCGCCAAGATCGAGGCGATTCAGAGCGACACCAAGGGCGCGGTCACTGCGATCGCCGACATCGCTAAGATCATCGGTCAGATCAACGACATCTCCAGCACCATCGCCAGCGCGGTCGAGGAGCAGTCGGCGACCACCAACGAGATCGCCCGCAACGCCAACGAGGCGGCCAAGGGCAGCACCGAGATCTCGCGCAACATCACCAACGTTTCCACGGCTGCCCGTAGCACCACCGAGGGTGCCAACAACACGCTGTCCGCCGCCACCGAACAGGCCCGTCTCGCCGCTTCCCTTAAGGAAGTCGTCGATGCGGCCACCAAGCGGTAATCTCTGCTATGAAGGCACACGACACGGAGGGACGACCTCCGTGTCTTCCGCGATCGAACTAGTCGGCTGTAACATTTAAAGTGTCGGATAAAAAGTAGCGCGGTGCTTTAGCCCGCATCGGCGATTGCGATGGGAATTTGTTCAAACCTGCGGGCTAAAGCACCGCACTACTTCAGGACCTCTATCCGGCACGTTCAGTGTTACTGCCTACTAGCCCACACGGAGGTGGGCCAGCCATCGTCAGTTTGCATTACGCCAGGCGCCCTTTTTTATGAAACTCGTTCAGATCATTTATTGCAGTCAGGTCACCGGTCGACTCTCACTCGACACCGTCCAGGCTATCCTCAACTCGGCGGCGAAGAATAATCCCGCCCGCGGCCTCACCGGTTTTCTCGCCTTCAACCAAAGCAATTTCCTACAGGTGATCGAAGGTGGCACCACGGCGATTAATCTACTGTTCAATTCCATCTATCGTGACACCCGACACCATGGCGTGCACCTGATCAGTTTCCGTGAGATAGCGGAGCGCCAGTTCCCCCTTTTTTCGATGGGGGATTGCAATTTGGAGACGGTAGATACCTCCGCGATCGAGCGTTATGTGGACAGCGCGGTGTTTGAGCCGGCCAAACTCTCAGCAGCGGCGGCACTGGCGTTACTCCAGGCGCTGGAAGCGCAGCGGCGGGCCGAAGCTGCACCGCACGGATTGTAGGTTGGTGATCGAAAAGTAGCTGAGACGGAGGTGGGGTTCTCCCACGGAGCGGAGGGAGTGGGTGTGAGAACGCGTAGGAGTAGGAGAACGAGAACGATTTTGCGGAGGCGATTCCCGACTTGCGCGCGGGCAACTCGCCGATGCAATCAGGCAAATGAAGGTCATGTTTACGCCTAAAGAATACGCCCGTTTGCTTGAACTCGTGCATCTGGGCATGCGCGTGGTCGAGGGGCGTCAGGGCGCGCAAGCTCCTGCGGTTTCCCGCTACGCCGAGTTGGAGCAAAAGCTTTACGAGCTGGCGACGCCTTTGGGCTGTGCCGAATTGGTTGACATCGGTGATCGCGGGCAGCCGGTGGCGTCCGAAAAACTGCTCACCGACGAGCGCTTGTCCAAGCTGGCTGGCGACTACGATAACGACACGTTTTGGCGTGAGCTGGTCACGCGTTTGGCCGACCGCGATTTAGCCACCGAGCAGATCCTGCGCGCTGTCGATGGCGGCGGCGGACCGGCTATCGATGGCGATGCCCGTTTGGATGAGCTTGAGGATGGCTATTGGGATGAGTTTGAGACCCATGACCTTGCCCACGTATTTGTTCTGCGCGGAGGCCGTGGCTGAACGGTGACCTCTTTCGGCAAGTATTCCCCCGAAGCAGTTTAGTTCTGCATCATTCGGCCGGGGGAAGTCGACGAGATGATCGCATGGTGGCCGGTCCCCTTTTTTATCGGCGCCATACTTTTCCGAGGTCCTTGACGTTATCGTAGGGTTGCGGGACGCAAAACCGGATCTATCGGAGGATTTCACATAGCCTAGCTGAAGCGCCGGCGAAGGGGCAAAAGACAGTAACGGCCTCAACCCCAATTGTCTTATAAGGGTATGCCAATCGTAAGTAGGCGAAATAAGGCTATGCAATAACGGCCATTTTTGGGCTGAAATGAGCGGCACTTACTGGTTGCAAAAAAAATGCCACTAGATGTCGCTTTTTTCGCTGAAAAGCGGGTCACTAAAAAAAGTCGTGCCGATTTGATCTCTACAAAATGTCGTTTTACGACATTTCAAGAGGACTTTACCGAAATGACATTTCGGGCCTATAGCTCAATGGTTAGAGCAGGGGACTCATAATCCCTTGGTTCTGGGTTCAAATCCCAGTGGGCCCACCACTTTGATAGTTAAGGATTTAGGGCGGATTTTGGGGGTTAAAGATAACCCTTTGAAAAACAGTGTGTCCCGTTTGTGTACCACTTTTTCACTCCTCTTTTTTTGCGGATAAGCCGCTTGAGGACGACAAAAGCGGGCGGGATGTTTGCGTGAAGTTCGCAACCGACGGCGTCGTCGTCGCTTCCCACGGCTTCGACTCACCCGCCTTCATCGCCCCTTGGCTTTTGGGTGAGATACGGGCGGGAAATCGCCGCTTTGAGGCTAACTTCATACTAGGGCGATTCTTCGCTTCGTGATTATCGCTGGCTGTGCTTGCATGGGGCTATGAATGCCACCGCCTACGAGCGTCTCGTCGCCAAACTCAAACGCGCGCATTATCTCGGCACCGTGGCCGGCCTGCTCGGCTGGGATGAGCAGGTCAATTTGCCCCCCGACAGCGCCGACCAACGCGCCGAGCAACTCGCCCTTCTCGCCGAACTCCATCACGAAGCCGCCGCAGATCCCGAAATCGGCAATCTCCTTGCCGAGCTCTCCCCGGCCTCCGCCGTCCAAGCAATGTCTAACACAATGGGTTATACTTTTCCGCAGGACGCGGATCGGGGGGTGGTGGTGCGCGAAGCGCGCCGTGATTACGAGCGGGTGGTTAAATTGCCTGCTTCGTTCGTGGCCGAGAAGGCCCGCCACTCCAGCGCCGCCTACCACGCTTGGGCCGCTGCCAATGAGCATTCCGATTTTTCGGCCTTCGCGCCGTTTTTGCAAAAGCACCTCGACCTTGCCCGCCAGGAGGCCGTCTTCCTCGGTTGGGGCGACCGCGCGTACGACTACGCCATCGACAAACACGATCCCGGTCTGACTGCGGCCAAACTCACCGAGTTGTTCGGCGAACTTCAGGCCGGCCTCGTCCCGCTGGTGCGCGCCATCGCCGCCTCACCCGTACGAGCCAAAGCGGGTGTTTTCAAAAACTTCCCCGTGGGTGCCCAACGCGAATTCCTACGTGAGGTTACCGAGAAATTGGGTTTCAACTACCGCCGTGGCCGCATCGACGTGTCGCTCCACCCCTTTTGCGAGGGCTCGGGTGCAGATATCCGCATGACCACACGCTTCGACGCCGACAACCCGCTCGATTCGCTCTTTTCCTCCATCCACGAAACCGGCCACGGCCTCTATGAACAAGGTCTGCCGCTCGCCGCCCAGGGTACGCCGCTC
>JBILJE010000187.1:0-6433 GCA_044377395.1 Rariglobus sp.
CTTCGAGTTCGGGCTGTGAAAGGGTGCGGTCGGGGGCGCCGTCGCTGAGGGTGTAGGTATTCATTTGGAGAAGATTAAGAGCCTGCTCGACGACCTTCGCCATCGACGGTTCGATGGAAACAGCGATTACGTCGGTTTCATCGGCGGCAGGGATTTCGAGTGCATCGAATTGGCTGCGCAGCATGCCCGGTTTCATGAAGTGGTTGGTGCGAGCCTGCATGCGGAGCTCGATCAGTTCGAACGAGCCGTCTAGGTAAACAAAGCGGACAGGGCCCGCCTTGCGTAATACGTCGCGATAGCGGCGCTTGAGGGCGGAGCAGGCTAGAACCACATTGGGGCGGCTCGCCAATTCTTGGCGCAACTGCTCCAGCCACGGCGCGCGGTCCTCGTCATTCAGGGGAGTGCCGGCGGACATTTTGGCTTTGTTAGCCGCAGGATGGAAGTCATCGGCGTCCAATAAAGTGGCGCCAAGCGACTTGGCTAGATCCTCGGCAATGCTGCTTTTCCCGCAGCCTGAAACCCCCATGACGATGATTCTCATAATATGATTTGAAAAGGTAGGCGCCCACTTAGGGCGATTCGATAGACGTGCGACGATGCAGGGTCGTGTCCGGTCTTCAATTATCCATTCATGAAAACAATCGCACCCCGGTGCGAAAACCGCTTGGCCTTGAGCGTGAGCTCAGGGTGTCGTAAATCGCAACTTGAACGCTAATGATTATTACAGAGAACACCCGTCGGCCTCGCCTGACGGGGTTTCGCAGTTGGGGCGCGCAATCACTCCGGGATACGGTTCGTGCGAGAAGAGCTTTTTAGGCTCCCGCAGCAGGTGCTGGTCGCAAACCGCAAACAACTGCGCCTCGGACTCGGTGCGGCGCATGTCGTGTAAAAACTCGCCAGTTCCGTCCACACTTTGGCCGACGAAGTTGAGGTATTTCTTCATCTTGTTGACGTGAATACGCTCGTCCAAGCCGACGACTTGGGTGGCGCGGTAAAGGCGTTCCACGTACTCGCGCACATCACCCAGCGTGATGGCCGTCACGGGTTGGTTCGCAAAGGCTTCGCGGCATTGGCGGAAGATCCACGGGTTACGGATGGCGTGGCGGCCAATCATCACGCCGGCGGCGCGGGTCTGGCCGAGAACGCGCACGGCGGTGGTCGAGGAGGTGATGTTACCGTTGGCCAGTACGCTGAGCAGGTCGACGTCGTGTTTGTTAATCAGATCGAGGATGCGCTCGAAGTGCGTGGTGTCCTCAAAGCCGATGCGCATTTTGACGGTGAAGCGGCCCGGAATGGCTTGGCGCAGGACGCCGAGGATTTCGTCGATCTTGGCGGGGTCGCGCAACAGGCCGCCACCGACGTTTTTTTTGTAAACTTTGGGGGCGGGGCAGCCCATGTTGAGATCGACGCCGGCCACGGGGTGAGCGAGGAGCTCGATCGCGGAGCGGGCGAGGTGCTGGAGATCTTCGCCGATCATTTGCGCAAAAACGGGGCGACCGGTGGTGTTCTCGTCGATGGCGCGCAGGATGTGTTTTTCGAGGCGCGACTGGGCGTGCACACGGAAAAACTCGGTGAAGAAGTAATCGGGCGCGCCGTAGTGGGCGATCACACCCATGAAGGCGAGATCGGTGACGTCCTGCATCGGCGCGAGGGCCGTGAGTGGCGTGCCGGGGGCGATCGATGCGGGCAGATGGCGTGGAGTGGCTTCGGCACCCGTGGGCGACTCGGCCGTGCCTGGAGAGAGTGAGGCGCGCACGAGGGCGCCAGGCTTACTTGTCATCTTCGTCTTCGCCCTCGGCTGACTCGGGATCTTCGTTTTGCTGGCTGAGTACGCGCTGGAGGATTTCCGTCATGTCCTCGACTGAATCGTAAACTTTTTTGGCGACGAAGAGCGGGCGGCGGTGCTGGAGGGCGAGCACGGTGGAATCGCTGGGGCGGGCGTCGAGTTCGACGATCTTTTTGCCCAACTCGTTTTCCATGCGGATGAGAATGCGGGCGAAAAAGGTGCCGTCTTTGACGTCGTTGATGACCACGTGGTCGAGCGAGGCACCCAGGCCGGTGAGGATGTGGCCGATGAGATCGTGGGTGAGGGGGCGCTCTTTTTTGATGCCGTCGAGGGTCATCTGAATGGCGTTGCCCACCGAGTGGTCGACGTAGATGACGAAGGTCTTGTGGTCATCGCCGAGGAACACCGCGCAGCCGTTGGAGGTGGGCATAACACCTTTAACAATCACGGGGACGACATCGTTTTTCATGGGGTGGAAACGTGGTGGTGGTGGCGGCTGGCTGCAAGTGCGCGCATAGAATTACTCGAACCCGAGGAGATGGATGCCCCAGGATTTGGCCTGGGTGATGACGGCGGGTTTATCGATGAGGATTACTCGCTGGCTCTCAAGGGCGGCGGCTTTGAGGCCGGCCTCGCGCATGGTTTCGAGGGTTTTGAGGCCGAAACAAGGGACGTCGAAACGGTAATCCTGGCGGGCTTTTACGGTTTTAACAAAGAGGGCGTCGTCGGTTTTGAATTCGCCGGCGCGGCGCAACATGGCGTCGGTTCCCTCGAAGGCCTCGACGGCGAGGACGGTGCCTTTGCGCACGACGCAACCTTGGCCGATGTCGAGGCGGGCGGATTCTTTGGCGATTTGCACGCCGTGGGCCACGTAGTCGGCGTCGATGGGGAAACTGCGGCCGGTCATGCAGCCGGGGGAGGCGAGGTGTTCGTCGATAAAACTGCGGGCGTCGAGCAGGTGGACGCCGAGTTTTTCGATTTCATCGGCGATGGCGCCGAAGATGGTTTCGGCGTTGCGGCGTTTGAGCGACATGAGGATGCGGGCGGCCTTGAGGTCGGGGTGAAGGCCTTTGAAGAGGCGGCGCGGCGTGATTTGACCGGCCATGAGCGCGTAACCGGCGTCGAAGTCCTTGAGCGTGGAGAGCATTTTACCCAGTTGGCCGACTTTGATGATGCGGCGCTCGGAGGTGGGCACGGAGTCGATAAGGTCGGCGCGGGTTTCCTCCTCCATGGCGATGAGGCGAAGCGGGACACCGGCGCGGCGAATGGCCTGGGCGATGAGCACCGGATAAATGCCTTGGCCGGCGATGAGCGCGACGGGGCGCTTTGGATTAAAGTCAGGAGGAAGAAATGCGGACAGCACAGGCGCAGGTTGCAGGGTTGGTGGACGTGCGAAAGCCCAAAAGGGCGCGGGGCGGCTTGAGGCGTGGCAAAAGGGATTTGGGTGGTTTTGCGAAAATCAGTTTCACGTGGCGTGAAATTCGTCTTGCCGCCGGAAGAAAAGCCGACCTATTTACCCCCTCCCCCGAGCTGTAACACGCTTCTGGGTTTTAGTTCTTAGCCACATCTTCTTTTTCGCTACGTTGCTCAGCTTTGGTCGTTCGTTCGATAAAACTGAGAAACCGACAGTGAAAAGCAGGTTAGTGATAAGTCCTAAGTAATGAGTTCCGCGTGAGTAGGGGGTCGATAGCTCAATGGTAGAGCAGCATCCTTTTAAGTTGTTGGTTCCGGGTTCGAATCCCGGTCGACCCACCACCGGAACACATTGATTACGCGTCACCCAAGGTCCGCGACGTTTTCAGCGGGTAGTCATGAGGAAAATCAAACCTCAGCAGGTTACACAGAGTCCACGGAGCCCAGCCCACAGAGTTCAGAAAGGGGAGGCCTCAACGACTTCACAGGCTTTAGCATACATTGAATCCAAATGCCTCGGATTTTATTTATAACTCCTTATTGATATTGGTCTTATGGATAAAAACCGGAAGTGTGTTTCTCTGCGACCTCCGTTTCCGCTCCGGCTTGGCTCTGTGATACACTCCGGTTTCCGATATTCTTCCGCTCGTCCGCGCCGAACCCGCCCCGATAAAGCCTAACACAATGGGTTAGGCTTTATCGGGGGACTTGGCTTTGCGGCCGACCAGTCGGTCGAAATACAGGTACACCACTGGGGTCGTAAATAGGGTGAGTAACTGGCTCAAAATCAGCCCGCCTACGATTGCGTAGCCGAGGGGTTGGCGCAGCTCTGCGCCGTCGCCGTGACCCAGTGCCAACGGGATGCCGCCAATCATCGCCGCCAGCGTGGTCATCATGATCGGCCGGAACCGTTTTAAACACGCTTCGTGGATCGCGTCGTAGGCGGTTTTGCCGCGCTCGCGCTCGGCCTCAATCGCGAAGTCGATCATCATAATCGCGTTCTTTTTCACGATGCCGATCAGCAGGAGGATGCCGATAATGGCGATCACCCCGAGGTCGAAACCGAATGCCCAGAGCGTGAGCAGCGCACCCAAACCGGCCGAGGGCAATGTCGAGAGGATCGTCAGCGGGTGGATGAAGCTCTCGTAGAGCATTCCAAGGATGATGTAGATGGCGATGATCGCCGCTAGGATCAGCAGAGGCTGGGAGCTGAGTGAGTCTTTGAAGGCTTTGGCGGAACCTTGAAAACTACCGGTCAAGGTGGCGGGTTTGCCGATGGATTCACCGACGCGTTCAATGGCCGCCACGGCGTCGCCGAGGGCCACGTTGGGCGCGAGGTTGAACGAGATCGTCACCGCCGGGTATTGGCCGAGGTGGGTCACCGAGAGCGGTTTGGTGCTGCGGGTGTCGATCGTGACGAGCGAGGCGAGCGGGATCTGGCCGCCGGTGAGCGGAGATGGGATGAAGAGCTTATTCAGGGTGGCGACGTCGGTTTGGAGTTCGGGCGACACCTCAATGATGACCTTGTACTGGCTGACTTGGGTGTAGAACTGGGTGATTTGGCGCTGGCCAAAGGCGTTGTAGAGCGCGCGGTTGACGGCGTCGGCCTGGATTCCGAAACGGGCCGCAGCTTCGCGGTCGAGCTCGATGGAGAGGGCGGGTGGGCTGGATTCCTGATTGGAGGTGACGTCGCGCAATTGGGGGAGTTGGCGGAGTTTTTCCAAGAGGCGCGGGGCCCAAGCGGTGAGCTCGGGAGCATTGGCGTCGCGCAGCGTGTACTGGTATTGGGTTTTCGAGGAAATGCCGCCGATGTTGAGGTCTTGGCGGGCTTGGGGGAAAAAAGTAACTCCCGGGATGGCAGCGACTTTTTGGCGAAGGCGAGCCATGACCACCGGGGCTGGGTCGCGTTCGGCGCGGGGTTTTAGGTTAATGAAAGCGCGGCCTGAATTGAAACTGCCGCCGCCGCGCCCTCCGCCCACGTAGGAGGGAAACGCTGCCACCGCCGGGTCGGCAGCGATGATCGCGTTGACCTGAATCATACGCTCGTAAATACCGCCAAAAGACATGTCGGGTGAGGCCTCGATCGTGGCGGTTAAAAAGCCGGTGTCTTGCTGTGGGAAAAAGCCCTTCGGCATGGCCGTGAACACGGCAGCAGTGAGGGCAAAGGTGGCCAGCAGCGATACGAGGGTGGCGCGTTGGTGGCGCAACACGACGGCGAGTCCACGCGCGTAGGTTGACTCCATGCCGATGAGAAAACGTTCAAGCAACCGGTCGAACCGGCCTCGCCAAGTGGTGGCGGCGGGAGGGTGATGCGGGCGCAAAAATAAAGAGCTGAGCATCGGCACCAGAGTCAGCGAAACGAAGGCCGAGATGAGCACCGCGACGGTTACGGTCACGGCAAACTCGCGGAATAATCGGCCGATGATCCCGCCCATGAGCAACACCGGGATAAAAACCGCCACCAGCGAGAGTGTGATGGATAAAATCGTGAAGCCGATTTCCTGCGCGCCCTTGAGCGCGGCATCCATGGGCTTCATGCCCGCTTCGACGTGGCGGTAGATGTTTTCGAGCATGACGATAGCGTCGTCGATCACGAAGCCCACTGAGATGGTCAGGGCCATCAGAGAGAGGTTGTTGAGGCTGTAACCGAGCAGGTGCATCACGGCAAAGGTGGCGACGATCGAAACAGGAACCACGACGCTGGAAATGAGCGTGGCGCGGAGGTCGCGCAGAAACAGGAAGACGACGATCGTGACCAGCGCCATGGTCAGAACGAGGTGCAGCTCAACCTCGTCGACCGAGGCGCGAATGGTGCCGGTGCGATCAACGAGGACGTCGACTTTGAGCGCGGGTGGAACGGCGGCTTGCAGCGAAGGAATCAGTTCGCGGATGCGGGCAACGGTGGTGAGGGCGTTGGCGTCGCTTTGTTTGAGCACTGCGATGGCGATGCCGCGCTTGGTGTTGACCCAAGCGACCGAGCGCACGTTTTCCGGGCCGTCAATCGCGCGGCCGATGTCGCGAATGCGGATTGGCGAGCCCTGACGGTAGGCGAGGATCAGGTCGTTGTAGGGGGCGGCAGTGGTGAGCTGGTCGTTGGCGTAGATGGCGAGGTTTTGGCGGGCGCCGTCGAGGCTGCCTTTGGGGGAATTGATGGTGGAGCGAGCGATCAGGTTGCGCACGTCCTCCATGCCAAGGCCGAGGGCGGCGAGGCGGGCGGGATCGATTTGCACGCGC
>JBILJE010000188.1:0-6421 GCA_044377395.1 Rariglobus sp.
GGCGCTTGAACAAGACGCCCCGGCGATCAATAGATAGGATAATGCGTTGTTCAGTTGTGTATATAAACCAACCTGAAATCCGCCTAACTAAGAGCTACATGGTTTTGGACTAATAAAATGTAGGGGCACATTTATGGGCGAAAAGCGGCATCGATCATGGCCACTTTCGCCCATACTCCCCCGATGCTTGGCCGGGGACGGCCAACGCTACAATCTGAAGTTTATACAATCTGAAGTTAAACTTCGCCGAATGTAGAGTTGGCCAAGGTTTCACTTAGGCCCAACGACGGTAAGAGATTTTTGGGGCATCCTCACGGATGAAAGGAACAATCCAGTTCAACATCGGGATGACCTTCATAAAACGGAGACGGCGGCCTCGACCAGCCGACTACGGCAAGGCCACAACTACCCCGTTGTGTTAGACTTTTCAGGGCGCTCGCCCGCCTGCATTGCCCGCCTGACGTGCCAGGTGACGGCCAAAGCCACGCATCACCACCAGGTGAGCCAGGGCCTGGGTGAGGTTGTAGAAATACCAGGGCAGCGTCGGCGAAAAATCATGGATCGCGGCCAACACGCAGGTGCGGTTGAGCATTTCGCGGAACTCGAGACGGCCTTTTTTGTTATCCTTAGTCCGCGCGAGCAGGCCGCCGGTGATGTAAAACAACACCCGGTCCTCGGTACTGCGGGTGGGCGAATAGGTCAGCTCCAACAACAGCAGGCGCTTCGAGCCGAAGAAAAAGCGGCAGCGCCCGTCCGCATCCACCGTACACGTGACAAACGGCCAGACGAAGCGGGGCAGCCAGCGGTAATACTCCTCGGCCACCCAGCGCGCCGAACTCCCCGCCGGCAGCGGCAGGCGCTGCACCGAGCGCACCCGTTTGGCCGCGCGTATCACCAACTCATCGCGCGGCCGCAGCACTTCGAGCCGGGGTCGAATCAGATGCTTGTTCGCGTCAACCGACTGCCGCAGCGCTTCGTCAAAACTCATCGCGCCCACTTTCAGGTAGGCGAGCAACGGATTGGGCTGAGCCAGCATGTCATGTTTTAAACTCTCCACCAACGGGTTAACGAGTGCAGGCGAGGCGCCAGTGATCCACGCCACCCAAAACTTGGACAACCAATTGGGCAAAAGCGGAACCTCCATCATGCGAGGGGACCGCCCCAAAAGCTCGGCGGTTTTCTCCAGCAATTCCCGGTAGGTCATCACGTCGGGCCCGCCGATATCGTAACTGGCGCCATAGTAGGCAGGATCGCCCAGCACCCGGTCGATCGCTCGCACCACCTCTTGGATGGACACCGGCTGCATGCGCGAGCGCACCCACGACGGCAGCACCATCAGGGGAAGGCGATGCACCAGATTGATCAGAATGCGCAACGACGAGCCGCCCGGCCCCACCACCAGCCCGGCGCGCAGCGCGGTCACCGGCGTGGACCCCGCCCCCAGCGCCTGTTCCACCTCCAGGCGGCTGGCGAGGTGCGCGGAGAGCGTCACCGCCGGCGGAATCAAGCCGCCCAGATAAACGATTTGTTTTATCCCGTGCAGCCGGGCGGCCCGCGCGAAGTTGTCCGCCAAAATCAAATCCAGATCGACAAAAGTGCCCTGGGTGAGCCGCGAGGACGGCAGCATGGAATGCACAAGATAGAGGGCGAAATCGGCGCCCTTGAGCGCCTCCTCGGTTTCCAGCAACGAAAACAAATCACACTGTCTCCATTCGACCCCGACTGTCACCGGCCCGAGCTCAGCGTGGGCCAGCGAGCGCGTCAAAGCAACCACCCGGAAGCGCTTGGCCAACTGGGCGCAAATCGCCTGCCCGACAAAACCACTGGCGCCGGCCACCACCACCGTGGGTTGCATAATCGTGCTCATATCGTTGTAAAATAATAGGTTACCAAAATCAAATGTAGGTCCGGTAAACGCCCAGGGGTGGCTCCTGCAAGAGCCTCAGCTTCGCCAAAGCAGGCAATGGCGCAAGCGCCGAGGCAACCCGCGGCACTCGGCAACAACTAATACCGTTTTGCATTCAAACGCATTAAAACCCGACCCCTACATTGATCACTTCAGTAGCGACAGATCATCCGACCGAAAAAACCAACCGGATTTTAACCACTAATGAACAATAAGATACGCTAATCCAGAAGAGATGAATCCTTGGTTTTATTAGCGGAAATTAGTGTCCATTAGTGGTTAAACGGTTCGTTTGTATATCTTTGAAGGCGAAAAGGTATAAGACAACGGGGTAGTTGTGCCCGAGGCGCGTGAGTGAGCCCAGAGGAACAAACTCCGTGCCGTTCCGCACCACCCGACCTCAAAACTGAGCACGTTACGGTTTGAGGGGGGCGTCGTAGCTGAGTTGCAGCTCACCGTTGCCAACGGTACGCCGACCTACCGCTAAATCGCCCGGACTGGCCCAATTGCATTTTCCGGTGGCTTCATCGCCGTCCACATAGGCGACGAACTCCAGCTTCGGTCCGCCTTCACCCGCCGCCCAAAACTCCACCAGTCCATCCCCCGTGAGCACGGGTCGACCGGCGACACTTTGCAGCGGGAAATCCACAACCTCCTCCAGCGTCCGCGCCACCAATTCGCTGCACAAAAGCTTATCCGCATGGGCGAAATCAAATTCGTAGTCGTAGGATTTTCCCACCTGCTCAAAAGCCCGCGCCACCATCTCCAGCCGCTGGACCGGACGCAGCTTGGGGCGCAGCACCGCCACCGAATCAGCCTCGCCGATCGTGCGTTCAAGCGAGGTCAACCTTACGCCCGTTCCATCCACGCTGATCACCGCCGCACGGTGTCCACTGGCGTCAGGTGCGGAGAGTTTTTCCACGTGTCGCTGGACACGCATGTCTTGATCGAGCGCGGTTTGCTCCAATTGCCCGGTCGTGCCGACGTAAAGTGCGAGTTGCGACCACGTTCCGGGCAGGTGTCCGGTGGCGCGATAGCCGTTGGCCTTGGTGATCAGGATGTCGCCGGGCTGGAGAAAGGGGCGCACTTTTTCCACCCATTCCGGGGTGAGTAAAGGCTCGCCGTGCTTGGGTTCGCGCAGTGCCAAGGGTGCCAACAACTCCGCCCGTGCCTCGTCGTCGAGCCGTAGGTTCCAACGGTTGGCGAGCTCGCTGGCCGCGGTTGCGGCGGTTAACTGCAGTGTTCGCGCCCGCAGCCGACTGGTTTCATCGCCGAGACGTGCGTAATTTTGGTGGCTCCATGCCAGGCGTCGCAAGGTGGTGTGATAACGCAGCACATGAGCTTGGCGCTGCAAAGATACTAGCGATTGAGAAGCGGCGGCCGAGGTCGATTCGGGCGAACTGGCGCTGGCCGCTGCCGTCGACGGCGCCGCATCGTCCTGAGCGTTCATGCCCTCCAGTTCTACGAGCAACCCGGCCAGTTTTAGTTCATCGCCGGTTAGTTTTTCCGTCAATTCAGCGGGGGTGAGCCGGGAAAAATCAGGGGCGTTGCCACGCAAAAATTCAATGGGGGAAACATAAACAAAAGTGGCAGCGCAGCTCGCCACCACCAGCAAACTGGCCGCGCCCAAGGCCTGGGTCACCGCCCCCGGCAGTGGATAGCGTAACCGTAGGCGCTGCCGAAGCTGGGTTTGGCCCAAGGACAGCAACCCACTGAACAGCAGCAATGCAACCCAGCTGACCGCCACCCAGACCATGCAGTAGTCGCGAACCAAATACGTGGAAAAAACGCACCAAAAACCATAAACGGGCAGGCCCCAGATCAAGCGGTTGAGTGCGGGGGAAAAGTCGCCCGGGGCAGGAATCCATAGGGTCACGGTGCGTATCGCCAGCCAAGGGGCAAGTTGGCCGAGGATTCCAAACAGGGTGAGGACCAAGCGCAGCCAGAGAACGGGGCAGAGGCGCTCCGCTCCGCGTTTCAGGCCCGCGAGGCGGCGCACAAGAAACCAAGCAATCGGGTGGGTGGGTTTGGGGTTTGGCTTGGGCATGAAAAGGGGAAACAGGGGGGGAATCGGGAGACGCGGGCGGATCTAAAAAAGTAGCGCAGACTTCCGGTCTGCTTCCGACATGAAAACTAACCCAACGTGGCGCAGACTCTAGTAGGTAGTAACATTTAAAGAATCGGATCGAACGTAGTGCGGTGCTTTAGCCCGCATCGGTAATTGCAGGAAGCAATCCGTTACAAACCTGCGGGCTAAAGCACCGCACTACCTCGGAATTCAATCTAGCAAAATTCAAATGACTGCTACTTGGGGTGGGCTACTTTTCCAGCGTTTTGAGATAGGCGACCCACTCAGCGAGCACGGTTTCGGCCACGGCGCTTTGCACCGAGGTGCGGTTAAGGCCGGCGCACACGACTCGCCCCGACACCACTCGCCAGCCCCGCGGACTCACGCGGTGGGCGATCGCCCAATAGGCAAACGCCTCAGCCACCCCTTGCGCCTTCGCCGGTTCTGCGTAGCCGGTGGTAGCCACCGCCATGTCGGCTCCGAATAGTCGAACCGCCCCCTTCGCCATCTGTATAGCGACCTCGGCTGACACACCGTTAACCAAGGTTGCGGTGCCGCGTTTTACCCCGAGGAGTTCAACCTTTTGCTCGATGCTATAGGCGGTGATTCCACCAATAAAAAAGCCGGAAGCGCCTGGCAAAGCGGTGATCGCGGCCTGCACGCGCCCGCCAGTCAGGCTCTCGGCCACCGCCAGGCGCAGGGCCGGCTGGTGACTTAGGCAGAGGGTTTTGAGCTCACGGACGAGTGAAATGGACATGGGGGAGGAACGTTTATTTCACCGGTTTGGCGCGGCGCAGCTTGGCCAGGCGCTTGCGCAGACGCCAGCGGTGGCTTTTGGCCACGATGTAACCGACGCACTTGGGCGAACCGCAACGGCAGGGGTGTTGCAGCCAGTTCTCCACGTCGAAGCCGTAGTCGAAGGAGAGTTCTTCACCGGCTGCAATGTCGCGGCGTGCCGAGATCCAGATGTGCCCGCGAACTTTCTCGCTTTGGCAATTCGGCTCGCAGGAGTGGTTGATCAACCGGGCGGTGTTCCACTCCATGTGGCCGTCGAGGTCGTGGCGTTTATTGATCTCAAAAATATAAACGCACCCATCGCCGCCCTCGGCTTCGCGGGCCGCTCGGGCTGCATCACGCCGCTCTGATTCGGCCTTGGTGATCCGTTCGCCCTCATACTCGATGATGCGCGTGCCGGAGGGAATATCGCGGCTGGCGCGAATGCCCCGGCCGTGTATCGGCGACTGCCATACGTGTGCCCATTCCGAGGTTGTGGCGGCACGAACCGGAGCGGCCGGTTTGCCTGTGGCGCGTTTCTTTTTGGCGCGTACGGCGGGCGTGGCGGGTGCTGGCTTTTTTTTGCTCATGTCGTGAGTTCCAGGCCCACCGGGCAGTGGTCGCTGCCCATGACTTCGGGCGAGATCCAAGCGCGTTTGAGGCGAGGTTGCAGCGCGGCGGAGGCAAGGAAGTAGTCGATGCGCCAGCCGATGTTGCGCGGCCGGGCTCCGGCGCGGTACGTCCACCACGAGTAGTGGCCCGGGCCCTTTTCGAAATGGCGGAAGGTGTCGATGAAGCCGGCGGTTAGGCAGGCACGAAACCCGTCACGCTCCTCGTCGCTGAAACCGGGATTACCGACGTTTTCTTTGGGGCGGGCCAGGTCGATGGGTTCATGGGCGACGTTGAGGTCGCCGCAGACGATCACCGGTTTGGTTTTTTCAAGGGTGCGCAGGTGGGCGAGGAAGTCGCGGTCCCAGCGCTGGCGGTAGGGCAGTCGCGCGAGCTCGTTTTGGGCGTTGGGAACGTAGACGTTGACCAGATGGAAGTCGGCGAACTCCGCAGTGATTACGCGGCCCTCTTGGTCGTGCTCGTCGATGCCGATACCGTAGGAGACGGCGAGCGGGGCGTGACGGGTGAAAATAGCCGTGCCGCTGTAACCCTTTTTGACAGCGGAATTCCAAAACACGGAATAGCCTGCGGGCCACTCGATGTGTTGCACGTCGCCGGGGTGGCACTTGGTTTCTTGCAGGCAGACGATGTCGGCGCGCTCCGGACTGAGTTGGTCGAGAAAGCCCTTTTGCAGCACGGCGCGCAGGCCGTTGACGTTCCAGGAGACGATTTTCATGAGTGGGCCGAAGCTCGCGCCGCCGCCGCGCGGTTTCAACTCAGGATTCACACGCGCCCCACTCCTACCGAAGAGCGGCGTTGCCAGCGGGCGTGGGTTCCGCCCCATTGTTCGCTCAAATGTCCGTGTTTACTCACCTTCCGCTTGGCCAACGCATTCCTTCCAGCCTGCATGGCGTCTCCGCCAGTCTGCCGACCATGCACGATGTGATCGGTTACGAGGAAAAAGACCCTGCGGTCACTTGCCACCTCACCTCGGGTTACCCGCGCTTTGTGGTGCATCCTTTTTCCAAACAAGCCGGCGCCCACCTGCTGCACACCCTCGGCTT
>JBILJE010000010.1:0-22511 GCA_044377395.1 Rariglobus sp.
CGTCCATCATCGAAACTCTCCACTCCAATCCCTCTCGCTGTCTCTCCCTTGCATCAAACCCTCCTCGCTAAAACAAAAGACCCTGGCCGCGCGGGGCCTGTGATGTTTCGCATGCGCCCAATATCCGGCAGGAGCGCCTGACGCTTTCCGCCAATGGTGAAAGTCCGAAGCCTGCAGCCGATAAATTTAACGTTCGCGACTTTCCTTCGCCGGGCTTCCGTGGAATGAACTTAACGTATGCATTCCCCTGAACTGCTCGCCCGTATTGCTGCCGGTAAAACCGCAGTGCTCGCCCAAACCGAACTCATGCACCGCGAATTCGGCAAGGTGAAGAGCGAGTGGAAATACGATGGCACCCGGGTCACTGCCGCTGATCTGGCTATCTCGGAGGGCATTTTTAAGGACCTCGGGGGGCTTTTTCCCGACGACCATATTTTCAGTGAGGAGCTCGCCGAGACCGACGAACCCACAGCGCTGACGCAGCGCTTTGCCTGGGTGCTCGACCCGATTGATGGCACCAACAACTACGCAACCGGCATTCCGTACTGTGCCATTTCGCTCGCACTCTTGGAAAACGGAATTCCGGTTTACGGCATTATTTATGATATGGCGCGCCGCGTTCTGATGCATGGCGGGCCGACGTTTGGGCTGTGGGATGGCGAGCGCGAGGCAGCGGTTAAATTCACCCCGCCCGACAGCCATAGCATGCTCGGTTTCCACAGTCCGTACGACAAAGCCTACGCGCATCACGCCACCACCTTGGTGGAAAACTTCAAACTGCGCGGCTTGGGTAGCAGCACCTTGCACCTCGGTTATGTGGCGGTCGGCCTGCTCGATGCCACCGTCGACCACAATGTGCGCATATGGGATATCGCCGCTGCCGTCCCTCTGGTTTGGGCGGGTGGCGGTCAGGTGCAGTTTCTTAATGGCGAACAATTCCCGCTGAAGGTGTTTAACCTCAAAATGAATCGCATCCAATTCGTCGCCGGCAATGCCACCGCTTGCGCCACCTTGCGCACTTTACTGAAGGCTTAAACGCCCCGCCTCCTGATCGGCCACCAACCACGAAAATCGTTTCACGGCCTGATTCGGCCCCAGTCCCCGCGTCGCGCCCGTTTTGGTTAACCCCTCTTTTTTAACATGGATGAAACCGCTTTTTTCCCCCCAGCGCATGTGAGCCGCTGGTTGGCATGGCCGGTCGCCGTAGCCTGCCGCTTCCTTTACCGCATCCGCGTGCTCAACGCCGAGCGCGTGCCGCAGGCGGGTGGGGCGCTGCTCGTCGCCAACCACCTGTCCTACATGGACGTCATCGTGCTTCAGGTGGCTTGCCCGCGGCCCATTCGCTACGTGGGGCATGAGACCTTCCTGAAACAAAGCTGGTTATTTCGCCTGGTTTTTAAGCTCACCGGAACCATCCCGGTCTCCCAGACCAATGCGCTCGAAACGGTTCGCCGCGTCACCTTGGCGCTTCAAGCCGGTGAACTCGTGCTGATTTTCCCGGAGGGCGGCATTTCGCGCACGGGGCAACTCATGAAGTTGGAACGCGGCTTTGAGCTGATGGCGCGTAAAGCAGGGGTTCCCGTCATTCCCGTGGCGCACGATGGCCTCTGGGGTTCGGTGTTTTCGTTTTCAGATAACAAGTATCTTTTTAAGTCACCGCGGCTCATGCGTTCGGCCGTCTGTGTGGCCTGGGGCGAGCCGATTCCCGCCGAGCGCGCGCAGGCGGGTGAAGTGCGCCATGCGCTCTTGGACTTGGGCTGCGCGGCCTATGACGAGCGGCCGCAATTGAAGCGCAATTTAGGTAACGAGATCGTTCGCCGCCTGGGCCGTAACCCGCGTTCGGTGGTCATGGTTGATCGCACGGCGGCCCGTCGTGAGCTGACCGCGGCCCAGCTCTTTGCTGCTGCAGCCGCGTTGTCGGTTCATTTGCGCCGGAGAGTTCCGGAACGTCGCGTGGGCATCGTGCTGCCTCCGGGCGCTGGCGCGACCATCGCCAACCTTGCGGTGCTCTGTGCAGGCAAGATTCCGGTGAACCTCAATTTCACCGCCGGCCGCGCCGCCATCGAGGCGAGCCTGCGTATGGCGGGGCTAAAAACGATCATCTCCGCCGACGCGATGCGGGCGAAAATCACCGGCTTTCCTTGGCCCGAAGCCACGCTGGATTTAACCTCGGTGTTTCAACAAATCGGCGGCAAACGCGCGCTGTTGCCCTGGTATTTGGCCGCCTTGATTTTGCCCAACCAATGCCTGCCCTGGCTCCTGCGTTTGCCGGATCGTGGCGACAACGAAGAGGCTGGCCTGCTCTTTACCAGCGGCACCTCCGGCGAGCCCAAAGGCGTGGTGCTGAGCCATCGCAACATTTTGGCCAACTGCTGGCAGTTTTCCACGCTCTCCCTGTTTCCGCCCTCGGCCGTGATGTTGAGCTGCCTGCCGGTTTTCCACAGTTTCGGCTTCACCGTGAACATGTGGTATCCGCTGCTGCGCGGTTGCCGCTCGGTGTCGGTTCCCAGTCCGCTGGAAACCCAAAAGATCATCGATGCCATTCGCGACGAGGCGGTCAGCGTGATGGTGGGCGCCCCCACGTTTATGCGCCCCATCTTCAAAAAAGCGGTGCCCGCCGACCTTCGTTCACTGGAAATTCTTGTTTCCGGCGCCGAGCGCTTACCGATCGACCTTTACGAGGGATTTCTGGGCAAATTCCACCTCAGCGTGCTCCAGGGCTATGGGATGACGGAGGCCTCGCCGGCGACCAATGTGAACCAGCCCGATCCCGTGTTGCCCACCGACACCGCGGCCGCGCAGCAGGGCAAGCGCTTTGGCTCGGTGGGGCGCATGATGGCGGGCATGACCGCTCGGGTGTTTAACCCCGAGACGCTGGAGCAATTGCCCTCGGGGGCGACCGGTTTGGTGGCGTTCCGCGGAGCAAACCTGTTTAGCGGCTATCTCGATAACCCGAAGAAAACCGCTGAGGTGTTTCACGATGGCTGGTACCTGACCGGTGACCTCGGGCGCTTCGATGAAGACGGCTTTCTTTTTATCGAGGGGCGCCTTTCGCGTTTTTCTAAAATTGCCGGCGAGATGGTGCCGCATGGCAACGTTGAGCAGGCCCTGATCGAGGGCTTCGCGCTCAACCAGGACGAGGGTTACCCGCTGGTTGTCGTCGGTGTGGCCGATGCAAGCAAAGGCGAGCAACTCGTGATCCTTACCACCAGCGACGAGCTCACGGTGGAACGGGTGAGGGTAAAGCTCGCCGCCGCCGGTTTGCCGAATCTGTGGGTACCGAAGGTGGTGCTGCGCGTCGACCAGATCCCCGTCTTGGGCACCGGCAAACTTGACCTCAAGGGCTGCAAGGATCTCGCCCAAAAAAACACCTCTGCGGCACCTTCGGGCGGCTAGCCGGAAACATGCGAACGGGCAGGACAAATCTTTAGCATTCCCACCCGCTCGACCTGCGCTCATCGCTAGGCCATGTCTTTTTCTTCTCTCGGCCTGTCCGCGCCACTGCTCCAAGCCCTCGCCGAGCGCAATTACCTCACGCCCACGCCGATTCAATCCGCCGCCATTCCTGCGATCCTGCGCGGGGGCGATGTCTGGGCCTCCGCTCAAACCGGTTCCGGTAAAACCGCCGCCTTCACCTTGCCGCTGCTGCAAACCCTCGCCGCCACCCCGCGCGGTCGCGGCCGGTTTGTGCGGGCACTGATTCTGGTCCCCACGCGCGAGCTCGCCGCTCAAATCGGCGAAGCCATTTTTGCCTACGGGCGCCATTTGCCCGGCGCCGAGTCGTTTAAAACCATGGTCGTCACCGGTGGCGTTTCCATTAATCCGCAGATGATGGCGCTCAGCGGCGGCGCCGACATCATCGTGGCAACACCCGGGCGGCTACTCGATCTGGTCGATCACAACGCCGTGGCGCTGTCAGCTGTGCAGACCCTCGTGCTCGACGAAGCCGACCGGCTCTTCTCGCTGGGTTTTGCCGACGAACTCGCGCGTGTTATCGCCCTGCTCCCTGCACGCCGCCAGAACCTGCTTTTCTCGGCCACCTTTCCTCCGGCGGTGTGGAAACTCGCCGAGAATCTTTTGCTTAATCCCACGCGCATCCAAATGCCCGCGGAGCCCACCGACACGCCCGACATTCAGCAACGTGCCTTTGAGGTCGACGCGCCGCTGCGCACCCAACTCCTGCGCAATCTCATCGAGCTTAATGGTTGGCCCCGAGTGCTGGTTTTTGTCGCCACCAAATACACCACCGAACACGTCGCCGAAAAGTTGCGACGCGCCGGAATCGACGCGGCCGCGCTTCACGGCGAACTCAGTCAAGGCGCACGCACGCAGGCGCTGGCGGACTTCAAGGCGAGCCGGGTGCGCGTGCTGGTCGCCACCGATGTCGCCTCGCGCGGCATCGACATTGCCAGCCTGCCCGTGGTGGTGAACTACGACCTCCCGCGCTCGCCGGCCGATTACGTTCACCGCATCGGCCGCACCGGGCGCGCTGGCGAAAGCGGAGTCGCGGTGAGTTTTATCAGCGCGGAAACCGATGCACATTTCCGTCTGATTGAGAAGCGGAACCGCCTAGCGATTGTGCGTGAACAACTCGAAGGCCTGGAGCCCACTGAAGTCATCGTGCCGACCGCGCCGATTACGGGAGGCGTTAAGGGAAAGGGCAAAAGCAAGAAGGACAAACTGCGCGAAGCCGCGGGCTTGCCACCGACCACGCCATCATCGAGTGCCGGGAAATCGGCCGCTGCGCCGTTGGCTGAGGAGCCCAAGGAATATTTCTCATGGTCGCCGCGTTTGCCGCCGCGCCGCCGCTAAATGTTTTTGAATCAATATAGCCGGTCCAATGATCGTGGGAGGGACCACCTCCGTGTGGTCTGGATCGAGGCACGGACGACACGGAGGTCGTCCCTCCGGGGACACGGGATCGATGGAGGGTCCACCTCCGTGTGGACTGGCTTCAGTTCTTTGGGTGTTTTTTTAATTCTGACCCGTATTCAGCTGATTAACCAACTCCGCATTCCTAAAATCTCTTGAAAACGCGCACCTCCAGCTACCTGCCGCCGCCCGTCGCCTGCGAGCGACTGGACGCCCTGCTCGCGCGGTTTGGCGGGTGTTATCTTGATTCGAAAAACGTAGAGACAGAGTCAGGCGCAACGTCCGCAGCCAGCCTTGTTGCGCAGTTGCCTGGAGGCCGTGTTTTTGGCTCCGGCACCGTGCTCGCCCCCGATGGAAGCTCCGTGGCCATTGATGTATCCACCGATTTCGGCGGGCCCGCCGATTCACATTGGCTCCTCGGTTACACCCAGATCCGGCCGCCGGTGCGGATTGCCGGTGCGACGGCGGTGGTCGCGGTCAATCTCGGCACCCGATATTGCCACTGGTTGCTCGAAGAGTTGCCGAGGCTTCTGGCGCTGGAGCGATCGGCGGGAACGGGCATTATCGTCAGTCAACGCGCGCCTTTTATTCGCGAAGCTTTTGATTTGGGGCGTTTTTCAGGCCCGATTTTGGCCGTTGGGCGGCATACGCATTTTGAGTGTGAACAGCTTTTGATTCCACCGCTCACGGGGAGGGCAGGGGACCCAAGCCCACTTGGGGTCAAGCGGGTGCACGAGTTCACCGCACCCTGGCGGGGGACGGCGTCTGTTTTTGGCGATAAAATCTACGTGAGTCGCGAAAACGCCGGGCGCAGGCGCGTGCTCAACGAAGCCGAGCTGTGGCCACAACTGGAGGCGCGCGGGTTCACAAAATTACGGCTTGAGGAGCTCTCCTGGCGGGACCAGATCAACGCCTTCGCCCATGCCCGTGAAGTGGTGGCACCCCATGGCGCGGGGTTGGCCAACCTCGTTTTCAGCCCAGCGGGCACTCGGGTGGTGGAGTTTTTCCACCGCGCGTATGTTAACCCCTGTTTCGGTCGCTTGGCCGAGCTAAAAAACCTCGATTACCACGCCGTGATACCCGCTGGACCGGATGCGATTAGCCATGAACCCCGGGGCAACCGCCTCGACCTGCATGCCGATGTGCCGGCCATCCTCGCCGCGCTACGAAAAAACTAGCGCCAACTCCGGCATTTCCGACCTTGCAGGGCAGGGGGAGTCTCGGTGTGGTTTCAGCCTTTCCATGTCCACCGCCGTCACCGATCTCATCCCGCACCGGCCGCCCTTTCTTTTTGTCGACGAAATCGTCGCCGAAACCGCCGACAGTCTCACCGCCCGCCGCACCTGGCGCGCCGAGGAAGATTTCTACAAGGGGCACTATCCCTCGGCGCCCATCACGCCCGGCGTTCTGCTGTGCGAGTCGGTGTTTCAAACCGGCGCTCTGTTCATGGCCAAGCAGGCGCTGGCCGCCGGGGCCAAACCCGGCGAAGGCGTGCCGCTTTTGGCCAAGATATCCGACTTGCGCTTCCGCAGCCCGATTTACCCCGGTGACACGATTCTCATCGAGGTGAAGAAAAAGGAAGTGGTCGGCGCCTTCACCATGATGACCGGTGCGATCAAAAAGGCCGATGGGACTCGTGTGCTGACGGTCGAATTCGCCGTGGCCTGGAAAACCCCCGAGGGTGGCGCCGCCGCCGCTCAACAGCAGCAGCAACAGCAGCAACAGCAGTGATGAGTGATTTCTTAAATCTCACCGGCAAGACCTTCGTGGTCCTGGGTGTCGCCAACAAAAAGAGCGTTGCTTGGTTAACCGCCAAAACGCTGGAGGAGCAGGGCGCGGTCGTGGTTTACAGCGTGCGCAGTCCCGCCCGTAAGGCCTCCTTGGAAACCACCTTGGCGGGCAAGCCGGTTTTCGTGTGCGACGTGGAGCAGGAGGGCGCAGCCGCCCGCCTTGCCGCTGACGTTGCCGCCGCTGGGTTTAACGCGATCCACGGCATCGTCCACTCGATCGCCTTCGCCAACTACAGCGAGGGCTTTAAACCGTTTCACGAAACCAAGCGCGCGGACTTCCTTCAGGCCACCGCAATCTCGGCGTTTTCCCTCGTTGAGGTGGCCAACGCGTTCAAGCCCCTGCTGGTCAAAAACGCCTCCGTGGTGACCATCGGCATCTCCTCGTTGCAGGTGACGCCCGACAACTACGGCTACATGGGCCCGATTAAGGCCGCCCTTGAGTCGGCGTCCCGCTTTCTCGCCAAATCGTTCAGCGATCACAGCGAGGTGCGCTTCAACGTCGTCGGCTCCGGCCCGCTTAAAACCAGTGCTTCGGCCGGCATCCCCGGCTATTTGGAAAGTTATCTTTACGCCGAAAAACTCACCTTCCGTAAGCGGAATCTGAGTACGCAGGAAGTGGCCAACACCACGGTTTTCCTCCTCAGCGAGCGCAGCAGTGGCATCAATGGCACCACGCTCGTCGTCGACGCCGGTCTCGGCAGTAACTACTTCGACAAAGAAGTCGTGCGGTTGGCCATGCGCATGGAGTCAAAAGCCTGATGCGTTTCGCCCACACCTGCATCGAATCCCTCGCCGTCGCCTTGCCCGACGAGGTCCTGACCACGACCGACATCGAGGAACGCCTGCGTCCGCTTTACGAGCGCCTGAAGCTCCCCTTTGGCCGCCTCGAGTTGATGACCGGCATTCGTGAGCGCCGGGTCTGGCCCGCCGGCACGCGTCCGTCCGACGCCAGTGCTGCTGCCGGCAAAGCGGCGCTGGCCAAGTCCGGCCTGCGTGCCGAGCAGGTCGAGCTGTTTATCCACAGTGCGGTGTGCCGCGACATGATGGAGCCGGCCACCGCGTCCTTTGCCCACCGTAAGATCGGCCTGCCTGCCAGCGCCCAGATTTTCGATGTGTCGAACGCCTGCCTGGGCTTTCTCAACTCGCTCACCATCGCCGCGGGATTAATCGAGAGCGGACAAATCAAATGCGCCCTGATCGTCTCCGGCGAAAACGGCGCCCCTCTGGTGCAGCAGACGCTCAAAACGCTGCTGGAGTCGCCACTAGACCGAAACGGAATCAAGCCGTTTTTCGCCAATCTCACCATTGGCTCGGGAGCAGTGGGTGCGGTCGTGTGCCACGAATCAGTTTTACCTCACGGCGCACGCCCGCATCGCCTGCTGGGTGGTATCGCCCGTGCAGCTACCGTGCACAGCGAGCTTTGCCAAGGTGACAACCACGGGGCCGAGGCGCTGGCCATGCAGACCGACAGCGAGGCGCTGCTCACCGCGGGCCTGGCGCTGGCGAAGGACACGTGGGAGGCGTTCACCGTTGAAACTGGGTACAATGCGAACACGGCGGACCGGTTTATATGTCACCAGGTTGGTAGTACACATCGGCGCAAACTTTATGAGGCGCTGGGGCTGGATCTCGCCAAAGATTTTTCCACGTTTGAAACCCTAGGGAACACCGGTTCAGTTGCGCTGCCATCAACGCTCGCCAAGGCGGTTGACGCAGGCGCGGTGACCGACGGAACCAAGGTTGCGCTGCTCGGAATCGGCAGCGGTCTAAATTGTCTGATGCTCGCACTCGAATGGTAACATTACCCGACTGGCTTAAGCCTCTTTATCCTTTCACGCCGCGCTCGTTCGCGACCCCGCGTGGCGCGCGCATGAGCTACCTCGATGAGGGTGGTGACGGCGATGAGGCCGTGCTCATGCTGCACGGTAATCCGACCTGGTCGTTTTATTACCGTGAGTTGGTGCGGGCAGTTGCGCCGAACATGCGCTGCATTGTGCCTGACCACATCGGCATGGGATTATCCGAAAAGCCCCAGGACTACCCGTACACGCTGGAGTCGCGCATAGGGGACGTGGATGCGCTGCTCACCCACCTTGGGGTTAAGCGTATTCATTTAGTGGTGCATGATTGGGGTGGGGCGATCGGCTTTGGTTATGCGGCGCGTTATCCCCAACGCATCGGCAAACTCGTCGTGCTCAACACCGGGGCTTTTCCCTCACCGCACATCCCGGGTCGCATCGCCCTGTGCAAATCCCGTTTCCCCGGCACCGCACTGGTCCGTGGGCTCAACGGTTTCGCGGCCCCCGCCGTGTGGATGTCGATGCATCGCCGCAAACTGAGCGCCGCCGAGAAACGCGGGTTTTTGCTCCCCTATAATTCGTGGGCAAACCGGGTCGCGGTGGACGCCTTCGTTAAGGATATTCCCATGCTGCCGTCGCATCCGACCTGGCGCACGCTCACCGATACGGCGGCAGGCCTGAAGAACTTTAAAAACAACCCCGCCCTCATCATGTGGGGCGGAAGGGATTTCTGCTTTAACGACTATTTTTACGAGGAGTGGGGCAAGCGCCTGCCCCAGGCGCAAAGCTACTACCTTGAGGATGCTGGCCACTACGTGCTGGCGGACGCCAACACCGAGGCGATCCCGCGCATCACGCAGTTCCTTCGTTAAACCGGTATCAGTCGGCTCGACAGGGGCTCGCGGGCCTTCACGCTGCGCATTCAAACCATGGCCACGATTTACGAAACCCTCCGAGCCGACATCATCATCGCAGTCAAAGCGCGCGACAGCGCCCTTGCCACGATTCTACGCACAAACGACGGCGCCATTCAGCGTGCGGCGATGGACCTCAATAAGCCCATCGACGATGAGCTGGTCTTGGTGACCTTGCGCAAAGCCGTGAAAAACCTCATGGCTGCCAACATCGAGTTCGCCAAAGGCGGTCGCAACGACCTGATCGAGGCCAACCTCAAGGAGATCGCCCTCGTCGAAAAGTACCTGCCCAAGGGATTCGACGCCGGCAAACTGGAGTCACTCGTCGCCGAGGCTATTGCCGCAACCGGTGCGTTGAGCAAAAAGGATATGGGCAAAGTGATCGGTGCGCTCAAGCAGCACCCCGATGCGGGACTCATAGACTTCGGTGCGGTCAGTAAGTTGATCCAAGCCAAACTGCCCTGATGCTCATCAGCGTTCGTGTTTAGGTTTTCGGTCATCCTTGAGCTCACGCTCAAAGCCACGAGGAGTGTGTTCTCTCAGGGTGTGGCCTTGAGCGTGAGCTCAAGGAGTTTGCAATGGATTCAATGTCCCGGCTGGCAAGGCCTCACCGCGATAACTGGAACCCGGTGAACTCAGCGGAATTTTGCAGAGAATGGGGGCGCTTAAACACGTGGGTATCCAACGGAACCATGGCGCGCGCTGTGAATGCCTGTTCATCGAGAACGAGCGTGCTGCGGGGAAGTTGGTCAACCCGTTGCATCCACTCCAGGGCCTCACGGTCAGGCCCGGCGGCTTGAGAATCGTCAGCGATCTGTGCTGACGCTAAACCAATGGCGACGAGCGAAGGGTGAACAGTGAAGGGCGTCACAACCGTGACTTCAGACTGCCGTGGCGAACCCGCAGCCACCAAAGCCGGTGCCGATTGGACTGCGGCCAGCGTTGGGGGCCGTGTCACGGGAGCTGGAGCCGATTGGGGCGCTTGGTTGAGGGTGAGGACCAAAGCGAAACCCGCTGCCATGGCCAAGGTGGCAAGGCCGCCGAGTTGAAGCGGATACCAGCGGTGAGCGCGGCGCGGGGCCGTGATCTTGCGCTCCACGTACTGTACTGAACGGGCAAAGCGGGGCGCGATCGGGGCGCAGGCGCGGGCATTGCTGCCGAGTTGACTGCAACCGCGTTGAAGCACGCAGTATTCTTCATAGGTCCGGCGCCGGGCGGGGCTACTGTGCACGGCAGCTTCGAGCTCAGCGGCCTCCGCTGCAGTGATCTGATGATCAAGGTAGAGATTGAGCAATTCGGTGAAACGGCGGTCGTTCATTTGAAGTCCTTTCCGATAGCCGTGCGCAGGCTTTCGCGGGCGCGGGCAATCCGGCTTTTAACCGTACCCACCGAAATGCCGAGAACCTCGGCGATTTCCTCGTAGGACAGGTTTTTGACGTTTCTAAGAATTAAAACCTCACGGTGCTTGGCGCCAATTTTCTCCATGCCCAAAGCGATGTGATCAACGAGTTCCTGGTTCACCGTGATGTCGCCCGGGGTCGCCATGTCGGTCGAGAAAACCTCCGAAAGTGGCGTGCTATTGCTGTCGCTCACCGGTTGATCAAACGAGACCGTTTGATCGCGGCGACGACGCCACCAATACCAGTAGCGGTTGCGCGCCAGGTTGGTGGCGATCTGGTACAGCCACGTCGAAAACGCGGCCTCACCGCGGAAGTTTCCCAGCCCGCGATGTGCCCGGATAAACGCATCTTGGGTGACCTCCTCGGCATCCTGCTGGTTTCGAAGGAGCTGGTGGACCATTCCATAGATGCGGTCCCAGTGCCGGCTCACCATTTCATTAAACGCGGCATCGTCACCGCTTTTAAAGCGATCAACCAACAGACGATCCAAGGCGACCTCCTGAGCTTTGGTGGACATAAGTTCGGAGCTCGTCTGACGCGCGTAATCTTGAATTGTTCCCAATTTTTTTCCTCGGGTTATCGGGCAAGGGTGTTTGGTGATCTGCGGGTATTCACCCAGGGCAGCCGTTTGGTGCTATGCCGCTGGGTGAGTTCCTAGGCGGTTTATCCCATTGTCAAACGCGGGCGTACAGGGTGCCGAGATCGCGAAGGTAGGCCGCACCGCCTTCAAAGTGGAGCGCTCGAAGCTGCGACTCCGGATAACGCCACTGCCAATTGCCCGCCGCTTCCCCCGGGGTATTCAGGCGGCCCTCGGCACCCAAACTAAAGAGATCCTGGAGCGGAATTATCGCCATATTGCTGACCGAGGCGTACGACGTGCGGATAAAATCCCAGCCGATTTCGTCGCCCGTGATATGTAGGTAGCGGCGAACATGGTCGCGTTCCTTCTCGGAGGCTGTCCTATACCAGCCGAGCGTGGTATTGTTATCGTGAGTGCCCGGGTAAACAACGGAGTTAGCTGTGAGGTTGTGTGGTAGGTAACAATTCTTGGCGTCGCCCCCGAAGGCGAATTGAAGAATGGTCATACCGGGTAACCCTGTTGCGGCTCGCAGGTCGCGCACCGACTGAAACAAGTCGCCCAAGTCCTCGGCGATCATGCGCGCTTCGGGTAGGGCGGCGTGAACGGCGGTAAAGAACTTGAGGCCCGGGCCCTGTTTCCATTCACCCGTTTTGGCGGTTTTGGCCGTCGCAGGAATCGACCAGTAAGTGTCAAACGCGCGGAAGTGATCGATGCGCACGATATCACACAGGGCGAAGTTCGCCTTCAATCGGCTGATCCACCACGCGAAACCCTCGGCGGCATGTGCCGACCAATCGTAAAGCGGGTTCCCCCAAAGCTGGCCGTCTGCGGAGAAATAGTCCGGTGGAACGCCCGCAACCGCAAGGGGCACGCCGGTCTTGGAATCGACATGGAATAGCTGGGGCGCAGCCCAAACATCGGCGCTGTCACGGGCAACAAAGATAGGCGCATCGCCAATAATCTCGATGCCGAGCGACTTTGCATGGGCACGCACGCGTTCCCATTGGCCAAAAAACAGGTACTGGAAAAAGGCGTGGGCCTCGGCGCGTGCGGCGACTGTTTTAGCCAGCGCGGATTTCTTGGCTTTGGCAAAAAAACGTACCTCTGCGGGCCATTCCCACCAAGCGGCGCCCTGAAAGTGGTCCTTTAACCCCAAAAACAGTGAATAGGGTTCAAGCCAAGACCGATGGGTTTGTTTAAAGGCTTCAAAATCACCGTAGGGCAGGGCCGCTTTGCGGCCCTGGGTGACAAACGCGCTGAACGCTTTGAAAAGGAGGGGGAACTTGGTGACGTACAACCAGCCGTAATCCACGTGATCACGGGGCAGTTGGCGCACGTCATCCATGTCGGAATCCGTGAGTAAACCGCACTGAACAAGCGAGTACAGATCGATCAGGTAAGGATTACCGGCGAATGCCGAAAAGCACTGATAAGGGGAATCCCCATAACCGGTCGGCCCCAGCGGGCAAATCTGCCATTGGCGAATCCCGGCGTCATGCATGAAGCCGAGCAGGGATTGAACCGAACCATCGAGAACGCCGATGCCTTGATCGTTGGGCAACGCGGTGGGGTGAAGGAGAACGCCGGAGGAGCGTGTTTGGAGCCAGGAGAATAGAGGAGGAGTCAAGGCGCGCAAGGGCTGTAAACGGCGGGATTTTGCCCCGCACCCTGACTAGACATAATGTTTATTGTGCGATTTGTCGTTTGGGGCGAAGTCATTGCACAAAGGTCAGATCAGAGAATGGGAACCGGTTAAAGCCGATCGAAACACTGGTCCGCACCTGCTCTGAGTCGAATGAAAACGACTCGGCGCACACGGCTCCTCGAAACCAATGTAATCAGAACAGTATAAACAATCGGTCGCCGACTAAAAATCGGCCGATTTTCTTTTCCAGGGGCATTTACCCCATGGAAAAGAAGCGTAATTTTGATCCGAGTTTACTCGGCTCCACCGGATAAAAAGTCGCGAACCACGGCAGAAACCTGATTGCGAGGTACTTCCATTTCGGTGCGTGCAGCAAGATCGCGAACTTTGACTACGCCTTTGGCCAGCTCCTCGCCACCGTAGATCAACGCCAACTTGGCACCTGACTCGCCTGCCGCCTTAAACTGCTTACCGAAAGCGACTTCCTTAAGTGGATAGTCGACGCGAAAACCATCGGCTCGAAGCGACTGAATGTCGGCAAACGCCACAGCGCGCTCCGCTTCGCCACCAATAACTGCGTACACGTCGGTCGACTGGGCAACGACTGGAGTGAGTCCGCGTTGCTCCAGTAGCAACGCAAACGTCATGTCACCCATGCCAAAACCGACCGCCGGCATGTCGCTATAACCGAGCTTGCTAATTAAAGTGTCGTAACGCCCGCCGCCGGCCAGAGCCCGTAATTCTCCTTTGCGGTCAAACGCCTCGAAAACGAAGCCCGTGTAATAAGCCAGACCCCGGACCACGCCGAGGTCCACTTCGACAAATTTACCGAGGCCCATCGCGGAAAGGTTCCCCAAAAGCTTACGCCAATCACTCAAACGCGCGCTGAGTTTATCGCCTGGAATTGAGGCCACTGCAGCCTCAAGCGCCGCCAGCGTTTTGATCTGCAGAAACGCCAGTACTTGCGCTTTAAGCTCAGGCGCGATTTCGCCAAACGCGGCGGCATAATCCTTGAATGCGTCGTCTCCGAGTTTTTCGAAACGATCCACCGCACCGAGTATAGCACGGGTACGCGGCTCATCTAGACCGAGCGCCTCCAGGTAATAAAACCAGAGATTACGATCACTCAGACGCACATAGAAATCCTCCGCGGTTAACCCGAAGGAACCGAAACACTGGATGAGCAAGGCGATCAACTCGGTCTCAGCCTCGACGCCCGGCTCGCCGAAAATGTCGGCGTTAAGCTGAAAAAAGCAGCGACCGCGGCCCTTTTGCATGCGCTCGTAACGATAGAATTCGGCGATGCTAAACCACCTGATGGGACGCTTGAGAGAGTTGGCTTTTTCCCCAACCAGGCGGCACACGGTGGGAGTCATTTCTGGGCGCAAAGCAACTTCGCGACCGCCCTTGTCCGTGAAGCTAAACAACTGGCCCTCGATCTCGTCGCCCGACTTAGTTTTGTACAACTCGAGCGGCTCAAGCACCGGCGCGTCATATTCTTGAAAGCCGTAGGTCGACGCAGCCTGCCGCCACAGGCGGAAAATGTGATTCCGACGCGCCAAAGCATCGGGATAGAACTCACGGAAACCGGGCAATGATTGGAACTGGGCCATGGAATCGAAGACGTTGGAAACCGACGAAGCCCAGGGCGATTCTAAAAACACACCGTAATCGACTGCGGGCGCCCCATTGCAATGATACAACGAAGCAACTTTTCCGGTTTCCCTGCCTGTGGGCTTGATTGCGCTAACGCACCGCACCAACTTCACCGCCTTCATGAAAAAAGCGCTTATCACCGGTATCACAGGACAAGATGGCTCGTACCTCGCCGAGCTGTTGCTCGCCAAGGGCTACGAGGTTCACGGCGTTATTCGTCGCTCCTCGACGTTTAACACTAGCCGTATCGACCACCTTTACAGTGATCCGCACCTGAACGGCGTGCGTCTGTTCTTACACTACGGTGACCTCGCTGATTCCGTTCAGATGGTGAAACTGCTTTACCAGCTCCAGCCCGATGAGGTCTACAACCTCGGAGCCCAGTCGCACGTTCGCGTCTCGTTCGATGTTCCTGAATACACCGGAGACGTTGTCGGCCTCGGTGCCCAACGCATTCTCGAAGCAATCCGCGAGGCCGGGTTGGTTAAAAAAGTCCGCTATTACCAAGCATCTTCCTCGGAGATGTATGGCAAAGTTCAAGAAGTTCCCCAGACCGAAAAAACCCCGTTCTGGCCGCGTTCGCCCTATGGCTGCGCCAAGATGTACGCCTATTGGCTTACGGTTAACTACCGCGAGTCCTATAATCTCCATGCGTCGAACGGCATTCTGTTTAATCACGAATCCCCTCGCCGCGGCGAGACGTTCGTCACCCGTAAAATCACGCGCGCGGTTGGCCGCATTAAGCTCGGCCTGCAAGACTCCATCTACCTCGGCAACCTCGATGCTCAGCGCGACTGGGGTTACGCCAAGGAATACGTCGAGATGATGTGGATGATGCTCCAGCAGGACCAACCGGATGACTACGTGGTCGGAACCAACGAAACCCACAGCGTCAAAGAATTCTGCCAAGTCGCCTTCGCCCGCGCTGGGCTGGATTGGGAGAAGTACGTTAAATACGACGCCCGTTATGAGCGTCCGGCTGAAGTGGAGTTGCTCATTGGCGACCCCGCAAAGGCCAAGAAACAACTCGGCTGGGAGCCGAAGGTTCGCTTCAAGGAGCTCGTCGAATTGATGGTCGATCACGACATCGAACTCGCCAAGCGTGAGGCGCAGATTTCCAAGCTGCCCCCACTCTGATTTCCGCAACCGCGCCGCGTCATGAAATACTACATCGCAGGACATCAAGGCATGGTGGGTTCGGCGCTGGTTCGCCGCCTGCAAAGTGAACCCGGCGCCGAGATATTGGGGCGCACGCGGCGCGAACTCGATCTCACCTCACAGGCGGCCGTAGAGGCGTTTTTCGCCCAAGAGAAACCTGACGTAGCGATCATCGCGGCAGCCAAAGTTGGAGGTATTCACGCCAACAACACCTACCCCGCCGACTTTATCTTCGAGAACCTCATGGTGGCCGCCAACACCGTGCACGCCGCGTACCGGCACGGGGTTAAAAGACTGCTGTTCCTTGGCAGCTCGTGCATCTACCCGAAGCTCGCTCCGCAACCGATGCGCGAGGATTGCCTGCTCACCAGTGCGCTGGAGCCGACCAACGAGGCCTACGCCATCGCCAAAATAGCCGGCCTGAAGCTGTGCCAGTATTACCGCAAGCAGCACGGTGTTCTTTTTCACTCGGCGATGCCCACCAACCTCTACGGGCCGGGTGACAACTACCACCCGCAGAACTCCCACGTATTGCCCGCGCTGATTCGTCGCTTCGACGAGGCCCGTGCCACGGGCAAGTCTGAGGTGGTCGCCTGGGGAACTGGAACGCCGATGCGTGAATTTCTTCACGTCGATGACTTGGCCGACGCTTGCGCATTCCTGCTCAAACAAGAAAACCCGCCCGACTGGATCAACGTGGGAACCGGCACCGACGTGACCATCAAGGAGCTCACCGAGTCGGTCGCTACTGCCACGGGTTTTAGTGGTAAGATTACCTGGGATTCATCCAAGCCTGACGGCACGCCGCGCAAGCTCATGGACGTATCCAGGCTCTCCGGACTGGGGTGGTCAGCACGTATCGCCTTACGCGACGGCCTGGCGCAAACCTACGCTGCGTTCCTGGCTGAACGCTCCGCAGGCACACTGCGTCAATGATTCGAAACGGTAGAGCCCCGGCGATACCCGGGGCTACAACCTCGTAACCGGCCGATGGGGCTACAACTTCGCCGCAGCCGCCTCGTCCACCAGCCAAACCACGCGATCCGCGCAGGTTTTGAGGATTTGCGATGGCACGTTCGTGGGATCGTACGGCCCACGCATGACACGGTGCAAGGCCTCGGCTTTACCTGCACCGAGAGTCATTACGACAATCAATCCGCACTGGCGCAGTCCGGTCGGAGTAATGGTCAATCGCCAGCCCTTCCCTGGGACTTCCTGACCGCCGAAGGGCAGGCCACCGTCGTCAATTAATAGCGGCGTGCCAGGGAAAAGCGAAGCGGTGTGGCAATCGTCACCCATGCCGAGAAAACACACATCATAAGCGCGGCCGGGACCGGCGAGAATCAACAGGGTTCGGCGGTAAGCCTCAGCCGCTTCAGCAACGGGCCAAGCGACCATCCACGGATGGCGACGATCGGTTGGCACCTCCAGCGGCGCGAGAAACTGCCGCTCGGCGTTACCAAAATTACTTTCGGGACTGCTCAACAAAACATGACGTTCGTCACTCACGGTCCACTCAATCGCCGCCGCCTCAGACGGGGTAATCTTTTGGCCGGTAACCAGCCACTGATACCATTCTTTGGGTGTACCGCCTCCTGTGAGCGCCCAAAGAAAGCGAGAACGCTCGGTCTTTACGCGAGCCTTGAGCCCCAAATCCAGTGCCTGCTGAAATAGCTCCTGCTTGGTACCTACAAGGACTTGTCCGTAATCAGACTTAATTTCGCGCATAGTGTGTTTTATAAAATCTAACTGAGCGGACGGCTAACGGTGAATTAGAAGAACATCGCCTCCCCAAGGGCTGCCTCGGGGCTGAGCAGACTGACCGTAGTCGGTAAATGGGTCGTACCGGTGCCAAAATCCGCCGTGAAAGAACCGCTGCCATGCGCCAAATCACCGCGCCATTGAAACTGATGCGCATTGCTGTAGTTGAAAACCAACTCGAATGAACCGACCTCGGTGCACTCCTTGAGTTCAACCTGGACGTCCTTGGCGCCGCAATTGCCTAGGCGACTTTGCATCCACGTTGCCAAAACGCGTGCTTCGGCCGCAACCGCAGGCTGGTGGCTTAAGCTCACCCCGCGCAGCCCGTCGATAATGGAGGCTGGTGAGTAGGCGCTGAGGAACTGGGCGATCGATTGGCGCACGGGTAGCAAGCGCGCGTACGCGAGATCGCGAACAAGCTCGGGCTTGGGCCAGGCGAACGTCAGAGCGTCGGCAGGCGTAATCGCGCTATCCAAGATAACCCGCTTCGAGCGGTTCAGTAGGTACTTGAATTGGCTGATGCGGGCGCTGGAGATGAAGCGGTGCGGCCAGTAGTAGAGCGGCAGGTCGGAAGACAGGCAGATGGAAACCTGGTTTTCGACAAAGGGGCGGGCCGAAAACGGGTAGTTGAGCATCACGAACTCGCAGCAACGGGTGTCACCCTTGGACTTCCCTAGATGACACTCGCCGTAAATCTTCGCGCGCATTTCAGTCGTGGTGGCTTCGTCGGGCATCGGACAAAGAACGACCACGCGACAGGGGTACCGGCGTGAAAAACGCACGGCGATCTGGAACTGCTCCAAGGCGTCTTCAACCGTGGTGTGCAGACCGAGTTGGACGACAAAGTTAACCTGAGTGGCCTTGGCGTTGTCGTGCGCAGGGGCCGCCCCACCCTCGGCAGCCACATCGCTCCACATGCGCGTCATGCTCTTCTTGATCGTTCCAACCGGAACTTCGATACCAGGCAAGGCGTTGAAAATTTCAGACATCGTGAAGGTAGGCTGCTGATCCCCATTGTGAGCCGAGCCGGATTATCCGGCTCGGCTCACGCAAGAGGAGAACTGGTTTTGTTCGTTTGAAGATTGGGCGATGGGATTTCCCGCCACAGGCGGGGATTAGGGCTGGCGCCAGAGGTGATTGTTCTTGGCCAAAAGGGCGTCGGCATCGGCCGGTCCCCACGAACCGGCGGGATAGTTATCCATGCCCACCCGACCTGCGGCGGCCCATGCCTCAAGAACCGGAGTGTAAAGTTTCCACGAAGTCTCCGCCTCGTCGCCACGGATGAACAGGGTTCCGTCGCCGGTCATCGCATCGAGCACCAGACGCTCGTAGGCCTCCGGGGTGTTGGAACCGAAGGTAGTCGAATAATGGAAGTTCATCTTCACGGGCTGTGTGCGGGTTTCCAGTCCGGGAACCTTGCCGTTGAGCACCAAACTCAGGCCCTCGTCGGGTTGGATTTGGAATGCCAGGGTGTTGGGCGCCAGATTGAAGCGCTCACTCTCGGCAAACAAGGTGCCGGGCGGGCGCTTAAACTGCACGGCGATCTCGGTAACGCGACGGGACATGCGTTTGCCCGAGCGAAGATAGAAGGGCACACCTTGCCAGCGCCAATTGTTAATCGAGAGCCGGATGCCCGCATAGGTCTCGGTGCCAGACTCGGGATGAATTCCACCCTCTTCGAGGTATCCCTTGGCCGGTTTGCCGCCCATCATGCCTGCTGCATATTGGGCCCGCACCACGTCGCCTCCAGGGCTGAGGTCCAACGGTTGGATCGCCCGGAGCAACTTCACCTTCTCATCACGGATGGCCTCGGCGTCGAGCGATACAGGCGGTTCCATCGCAGTCAGTGCGACGAGCTGCATCGTGTGATTCTGGATCATGTCGCGAAGCGCACCACTTTGCTCGTAATAGCCACCACGGGTCCCCACACCAACCTCCTCGGACACGGTGATTTGCACCGAGTCGATGTAGTTGCGGTTCCACAACGGCTCGAAAATAGAGTTAGCAAAACGCTGCACCAAAAGGTCCTGCACGGTCTCCTTACCAAGATAGTGGTCGATGCGATAAACCTGGTGCTCCTCGAACACCTGGCGGATCGTTTGGTTGAGCTCAAGGGCGGTGGTCAGGTCTTTGCCGAAGGGTTTTTCGATGATGACCTTGGAGTGGTGCGGCTGACCGAGGTATTTTGCCGCCAGTCCACTGGTGCCCAAGTTGAGCAAAATCGACGCGAAAACAGAAGGAGGAGTCGAGATGTAGAACAACGATTGAACCTCGCGACCAAGCGTTTTCTCGATGCCTGCAATGTGTTCTGCCAAGCGGACGAAGGCAGCAGGTTCGTCGTAACCACCGGCTACATACGTGGTGCGAGAGGCCACCCGGCCCCAGACTTCCTCGTTCAACTCGCGCCTGGAAAACTCATTGATCGCATCGGTGGCGTCCTGACGGAACTGCTCGTCGGCGATCGCCTTGCGCCCGTAGCCGATCAAGAAGAAGTCAGCGGGGAGCAGATTGTCGTAACTGAGATTGTAGATGGCAGGAATGAGCTTACGCGCGGTAAGATCGCCCGAGGCGCCAAAAATGACAACCACAGTAGGCGGACTGCCGCGATGTTTGCTAAGACCTTGTAGGAAGGGGTGACGTTGAGCTTCGGCCATGGAAGCGCAAATACCGCCCAGCCAAAGGCGATCAAGCAAGGCTAATGAGGGGAATAATCTGCATGCTTTTGGCTAGTTTCTCTCATGGTCGAAAGTGCTTGGGGAACAGTTCGATATTTTCGAAGTGGCGCACCTCGGTTGCACCCGACACCGAAACGGCGACCTCGATCACATCGAAGCGAAAGGTGCGGGGGCGTGGTTGCAACGTGCGCAGGTAAGCGGTGGCGGCGCGGCGCACCACTTTCTTTTTGCGTTTATCCACTGCATAATAGCCCGCAACCAAGGCTGAGGCGGAGCGAGTTTTGACCTCGACGAAAACCAGCACCTCTCCATCGCGGCAGACCAAGTCGAGTTCATCGCGCCGATCATTGGGATCGCGCCAGTTGCGCGCCACCACGGCATAGCCCTGCTTTTGCAGAAAGACCGCAGCAAGTTGTTCGCCCCGCTCGCCGGTTTTAACATTCAGGGAAATCAACTTTTGACCTACCAAAGATTTGAGGCGTTGCCACATTGTGTACCGCTTCACCGGAAAGGGTTTGAATTGTCATTGCGACACCACTTGCTGGCTGGCAGTTCCTTGACTCACGCATCTGCCTGTCCCCCTGAACCATGGCTTCGACTTCATCCATCGCCTCTACCCTTCGTCGCGCGCTTCTAGTTAAGGTCATTTCAAAACCGACCCCGTCGCGCGATGACGTCACTGCAGTTATTGAGTTAACTTCCGCAAAAGTCGTCGAAGCCCTACAGGCACAGTCGATGACTCTTTATCTGGTTGAGGGTAACCAAATCGCCTTCCGGCACGTGTATTACGCCCCCTCGCTTTGGCGGACGGATCCATCCAAAGCGGAGGGCTTCAAGGCAAACGCGGCCAAGCTGCTCGAACTCAAGCTCCCCTTAGGGCAAGGCATCGTTGGCAAGGTTATCGCTGAGGGTAAGTTAGTGTTTTTTCGCAACACCCAGACGCAGGCGCCCATGATGTTATCCATGGCGCAAACCACCGGCTTCGATGTCTGCTCCATGCTCACTGTTCCGCTTCAAGTCGGCGCACTCACGATAGGCGCGATCCAAGTGCTGAACAAGGAGCCGCTAACCGACACTCAAGGTATATTTTCCGATAGCGACGTGGCGCTGCTGCAAGAGGTAGCCGAGTACTCGGCCGCCCTGATTCAACGCATGTTGGATCCGAAGTTCCACCCCAGCCCCGACGACACGGCCAAGTTCATTGCCCGCCTCACCGACCATCCGCTCGTTACCAAATTCGAGGAGCTTACGATCGACGAGAACCTAATCTCCGTCATCGGCGATGCGATTATCCGCCGTGAGCAGATTTTCCCGTGCAGTCGTACCTCGCCCAACTCGCTCAGGGTGCTTATGACCAACCCGCTGGATTACGCCCGCCGAGAGGCATTCCAGCAGGCCACTGAACTGGTCATCGACGAGATTTCCATCGCTTCAGCTACGTTCATTGAAGCACTCGTTAAAAAGCACTTCGAAAAAGATCCCGCCGCGACCACCACCGAGGTCGACATCTCCAGCGTGGCCGAGGTGATCAGCTCCGTTTATAGCGGCGATGGCTCGGGCGAAATCAAGGTCGAGGACCTGGAAAATGAGGATTCAGCCCCCGTTATCCAGCTCACCAATCGCATCATTGAAGACGCTTACATTTGCGGCGCCTCCGACATCCACATCGAACCGATGGAAAAGGATCTCGTTATCCGCTACCGCATCGACGGCCTCTGCCAGGAAAAGTTGCGCCTGCCCAAACAGGTGGCCAACGGCCTTGTCACCCGCCTCAAGATCATGTGCAACCTCGACATTGCCGAGCGTCGTCTGCCGCAGGACGGTCGTATCATTTTCAAAAAATACACCCAGAAGAACATCGATATTGACCTGCGCGTCGCCACTGGACCGATGAACCACGGCGAGAAGGTCGTCATGCGCATCCTCGATAAAACCAAGAGCACCCTGCCCTTGCCCTCGCTCGGTTTCTCAGATGAAAACCTAGCCCGCTACCGTGAGTGTATCCGCCAGCCCTATGGCATGATCCTGCACTGCGGCCCCACCGGTTCCGGCAAATCGATGACGCTGTATTCCGCTCTTGGAGAAGTGAACACGCCCGACGTTAACATCCAAACCGCCGAAGACCCCATTGAGTACACCCTGCCTGGGCTTAACCAGATGCAGATGAACCGCCAAATCGGGCTGACCTTCGCCCGTGCCTTGCGCTGCTACCTGCGCATGGACCCCGACATCATCCTCGTCGGCGAAATCCGCGACGAAGA
>JBILJE010000189.1:0-6416 GCA_044377395.1 Rariglobus sp.
ATCTCGCGGGAATGCCCGCCGACGAGGATGTCGCCCTCGTCGGCGAGGTGGTAGCCCATGATGCATTTAACCAGCGTGCTTTTACCCGCGCCGTTTTCGCCGATGAGGGCGTGGAAGGTGCCGGCTTTGACCTTGAGCGAAACGGCCTCGTTGGCGGTAAAAGCCCCGAAGCGCTTGGTCACTCCAACAAGCTCCAAGTCCGGAGGGCGCGTGGGACGAACGTGCGGGGGGATCGTGACCGACATAAATGGGCGGGTTAAAAAGGTAGCGGGACGGACTCAACTGATCGCAGCGATGAGCGCGGCGGAATCGGCGACAGCGCCAAACACCCCACCCTGCATCTTCACCATGTGGAGCGCCGCCAAATGATTGGAATGGTCAGTTGCACCGGTGCAGTCGGACAAGATCAGGCACTCGTAGCCGCGGTCGTTGGCGTCGCGCATCGTGGTGTGCACGCACACATCGGTGGTGATGCCGGCGAGCACGAGGTTGCGCACGCCCTTAAGGCGCAGGAGCATGTCGAGGTCGGTGGCGTAAAACGAACCCTTGCCCGGTTTGTCGATCACCGCCTCACCCGGCTCAGGGCGCAGCTCCTCGATGAGTTCCCAGCCGGGTTCGCCGCGAACGAGGATGCGCCCGCACGGCCCCACGTCGCCAATGCCGGCGCCGATCTGGCGGCTGCGCCAGCGTTTGTTGGCGGGCAGGTCGGAGAGGTCAGGCCGGTGGCCTTCGCGGGTGTGCAGCACGTGGAAGCCCTGGGCGCGAAACGCCGCGAGCACCCGTTTGATCGGTTCGATCGGAGCGCGCGTCAGCGCCAGGTCGTAACCCATCTTGTCCACGTAACCGCCCGGACCGCAAAAATCGGTCTGCATATCGATGACTAAAATGGCGGTGTTTTCGGGGCGCAGATCGCCGTCGTAGGGCCAGGCGTAGGGTTCGGATTTAACGTAGCGGGTGCTCATGGTTTTTTTTGAAAATTAAGACGAGGTGCCGAGTGCGCCGGGTGAGCCGGCCAGGGTGCGTTTGGGCGAACAGCTGATGACCATGACGACCAAGGTCAGGACATACGGCGCGGCATTCCACAGGTAGTAACCCGAGGTGATGCCGATGGCTTGCAGGGCCGGAGCGATGGCCTGGGTGCCACCGAAAATCATCGAGGCGTACAGGCAGTGCACCGGCCGCCAGCGGGCAAAAATGACCAGCGCCACCGCCATCAAGCCCTGCCCGCTGGAAATGGCCTCGGTCCAGGCACCCGGATAAAACAGCGATAGGTGCGCGCCGCCCAGTCCGGCGATCGCGCTGCCCAACACGATGGCGACAAAGCGGACTTTTTTAACCGACATGCCCAGGGCGAGGGCGGCGACCGGGGCGTCGCCAACCGCGCGCACCCGCAGGCCCCAGCGGGTGCAGTTGAACGCCCAGTTCAGGAGGAAGGCCAGCCCGGCCCCGAGGACAAACAACGGGCTGAGTTTGAGCGCCGCCTCAAGCTGCGGCAGATCGCTCCAGCCCCCGAGCGAGAGGGCGGGCAACTGGGGCGCGCTGGGCCGGATGTAGGGTTTGCCCAGGTAGAAGGCCAGGCCGCTGCCGAAGATCAGCATGGCGATGCCGGCGGCGACATCGTTGACCTTGGGCCGTGAAACTAAAAGCGCGTGGATCGCGCCCAGTCCGGCGCCGGTGCCGAACGCAGCCATGACGCCCAGCCACGGGTTGCCGCTGTGGTATGAAACCGCGTAGGCGCTCATCGCACCCATCAGCAGCGTGCCTTCGAGCCCGAGGTTTATTTTGCCGCTTTTTTCGGTGAGGCATTCGCCGAGGCTGACCAACAAAAACGGGGTTCCGCCGCGCAAGGCCCCCGCGAAGATCCCCAGCACGACGCCCCACCAGCCAATGGATTCCGAGGCGTTCATGCGGTTTTCTCCTTAAAGCAGGCGAAGCGTCCGTAGAGCGAATCGCTAAACAGGATACAGAGGAAAACAATGCCCTGGAACACGAGGATGGTGGCGTCGGGTAGTTTAAACTGGCGTTGCAAAATGCCGCCGCTGGCCAGGATTCCGCCCAGTAGCACGGCCACCAAAATGATGGGCAAGCCGCGGAAGCGGGCGACGAAGGCGACCAGAATGCCGGCGTAGCCATAACCGGCGGCGAGCGACTCGTTGGCGCGGCCGTGAATCGCGGCCACTTCGACCATACCGGCAAGACCGGCGGCGGCGCCACCCAGTAGACAGGTGGTGATTCCGAGGCGCGCCACCGGCAAACCAGCCATGCGCGCGGCACGGATGTTGCCGCCGATCATGCGGGCTTTGAAACCGAAGGTGGTGTGCTCCATCAGCACCCAGGCGAAGACCGCGAACACCACGCCAAACACCAGCCCGTAGTGGACGTTGCTGCTGGCGATGCCGCCCAGTTGATGAGTTTCGGCGAAGGAGTAACTCGACGGTTTATTCAGGCTCGCAGGGTCGCGCATCGGGCCGTTGACCAGGTGGCTCAAGACGGCGACCGCCACGTAATTGAGGAGCAACCCGCTGATGGTTTCATTCACTCCGCGCTGGTAGTGAAGCAGGCCGACCAGGCCGATCCAGGCCCCGCCGCCCGCCATACCGGCGAGCACCATGATCGTTAGCGCAACAAAGGGTGGAGCCGAGGCGGCGGCCAGTCCGGCGGCGGTGGCGGCCAAACCACCGACGACCAAAGCGCCCTCATTACCGATCACGATCAGGCCGAGCCGTGCAGGTAACGCGGTGCACAGGGCGGTGAGAATGAGCGGGGCGGCGCGAATGAGAGTGTTTTGAAACGAGTACCAACTGCCAAAGGAGGCGCGTTGGATGGATTTAAAAACGCTGAGGGGATCGGCACCCTGGGCTGCGCAGAAGACCCCGAAAAGGAGAAGCGCCACGAGCACGGCTCCGACCGGCAAAGCCACAGCCTCAAGCGCGGGCCGCCAGCGGCGGGTGGTGGGCGGAAGCGGTGGGTTACTCATCGAGGCGGTAGAGAGGCGATTAACGGGTGCGGTCAGGGAAAACGGGGCGAATTAGCAGTAATCGAGCCGGGTGCTCGCGGGGCACCCGACCTGATGAAAACCGACCTGAAAAGTAGCGCAGACTTCCAGTCTGCCTCGGTGAGGCAAAGCAGGCTGGAAGCCTGCGCTACGGTTAAAAAAACTGCGGATAAGGGCCAATGGAGGGCGCTCAGCCCTTGGTCCCGCCGATCACGCCGTCGACCAGCCAGCCCATCGACTCCAGGGCGATGTCCTGTTGCAGGTAGGATTTGCCAGCAGGAAGGATCTCCTTGCCGGTGTTATCCTTGAGCGGGCCTTTGAAGATCACCAACGAGCCGTCGATGAGGCCGGCCTTGGCGGCTTCGGCGTCCTTCTTGGCGGCGGCGCTCACGGCTGGGCCGTAAGGCGAGATGCTCACGAAACCCTCTTTTAGACCGCCGCGAACAAGGTGCGGAATGGTGCCGGCGGCGAGGGTTTTACCCGCTTTGACCGACTCGGCGTAGTCGGTGTAAACCTTGGTCCAGTTCCACTCGGCACCGGTCAGATAACCCTTGGGCGCGAGTTTGGCGCCGTTCACATGGTAACCGGTGACATAAACCCCGCGACGCTCGGCGGTTTCCAAGATGACCTTGGGGCTGTCCACGTGGCAGGTCAGCACATCGACACCCTGGTTAATCAAGCTGGTGGCGGACTCGGCTTCCTTGAACGGCACCGACCAATCGCCGGTGAAGACGACCTGAACAGTGGCGGCCGGGTTAACTGAACGCGCGCCGAGCAGGTAGGCGTTGATGTTGCGCAGCACCTGCGGGATGGGCTTGGCGGCGATGAAGCCGAGTTTGCCCGACTTGGTCGTATGGCCGGCGACGATTCCAGCGACATAAACCGCCTCGTCGATGTAACCAAAGTAGCTGCCGACGTTGGCCGGATGTTTGGTGGCGTCGTAGAGACCGCCGCAGTGCAGGAACTGCACCTTGGGGTACTGTTTGGCGACCTTCAGGATGTGCGGATCGAAGTAGCCGAACGAGGTCGGGAAGATCAACGAAGCGCCCTCCAGCTCGATCATGTTGCGCATGGTCTCTTGAGCGGCGGTGGTCTCAGGCACGCTGGCCTCCTCGGTGGCCTTCAGCCACGGGAGTTTCTGGATACCGGCGCAACCCTCGGACTGGGATTGGTTGTAGCCGTAGTCTTCCTTGGGGCCGACGTAGATGAAGCCGACGGACATTTCCGCAGCGAAGGCGGCAACCGCCGTCGAAAGGGCGGTGGCGAACAGGAGCAGTGAACGGGTGTGTTTCATGGTATTAAAAAGACGGTGGGACGAATGATCGCTAAGCAATTAACCGGCCAACGGGCGCGGGATCAGAAGTGGACTTCGGCCTGGAGCTGGAAGACCGAGGCGGTGCAGCCACCGGTGCTGTCGGCGGAGGAATCATTGCCGAACTTGTTTTTCCAATACTGGTAGCCGGGCCCGACGTAGAAGGTGCCCTTTTTGCCGAAGGTGGAGCCGACATCGAACATCAGCGCGGCCTCCGTCAGCCATTCGGCCTCGGTGTCAGCGCCGAAGCCGTCCTTACCCTTCGGCCCGATGTAGCTGGAGAAGCCCTTAAAAACCACAGGCAGGCCAAGTTTAAAGTTGATGCCCCAGGCGGCGCACAATGCCCAGGTGGCATCGAACTCCACGTGTTTATTAACGATGGAGTTGTTGTTGTATTCCTTGTCCAACATCAGGCCCAACGAGAAGAACCCGGGGACTTCGAAATCAACGGAGGGGCCGACCCAGAGCTCGCGCACGGCAGGGCTGAAGGTGTCGTTTTTGTAGTTAACGTCGAAGCCGGTGACGAAGCCGTAATCACGAATGATTCCGCTCTTAAAGGACTTCCCCGTCACCTTGCTCAGGCTGAGCGTATGGCGGTAAACCACATAGACCTCCTCGGCTCCATCGGGCCCGCCGTCTTCCTTGTCGTTACCGTCGGATTTCAGGTAATCGATGTTCAGGAAATTGCTGCCGTATTTGTAGCCATCGACGTGCTGGAACTGAATAATGTCTTTGGAAATGTCCTTCGAGTTCGCGGGCTCGCGGTACGTGGTGCCGGTGCGATAGCCGATGAAGTTGTCACTCCATTCGAAAGCGTTGGCTGCGGTGGTGAGAGAAAGCGCGGCTACGAGGGCGGCGCTGGCAACGGGACTAAGGATACGTTTCATGGGCTGACGTGGTGTAGTAGCGAGGGATGAATTGGGTCAGGCGATCGGCCTGACGTTCTGCATCCAGCTTTAGCCACCCGCGTGCCAGCTGCTCCGGCTTTGATTAAGCAACTAACTGTTAACTAATTGCGTAATGGTTGCGGCGTTTCCGACGTTCGTGTGCTGAAAAATGCAACACCGCTCTGGCCTTGCCGCGGGCCCGAGTGTCGCCAAATGCGACACTCGAATTTAGGCCAAAAATCAGCTCAGCCCCAACGTGGTGATTTCACGGTTTCGGCGCTGACCCCAGATGATTAAAATCGCGCAGGTGGTACGGCTGCGCAGAGGCGGCCCGGAGCTGAAAACACCTTGAGCTCACGCTCAAGGCCACGGGCAATGGATTATTCGGCGCTTGGTCCTTCGGCATGTGGATGCTTCTGGTGGCCTTGAGCGTGAGCTCAAGGTGTTTTGCCCTTCGCAAACACACTCCCCGTGGCCTTGAGCGTGAGCTCAAGGTTCCAAGCGTAATCCTCCCCTCGAGCGCAAATTAACCCTCAGCCTTCGATGACGATCAGGGTTTCGCCGGCGGCGACCGGGCGGCCTTCCACGCAACGGACTTCGCGCACCTGGCCGGCTCGGGTCGCCACCACGGTCACTTCCATCTTCATCGATTCGAGAATCACCAGAGGCTGGCCTTCGCTCACCGTGGCACCGGCCTCGACGAGGATTTTCCAGATGTTGCCCGGGATGTGCGAAGGTGTCGCCACGCAGCCAGCAGGGATCGCCTGCTCGTCCACCACGGCGGCCGACTCGTCGCTCGCCGAGAAGTTGAGCTGGCCGCTCTCCACCCAGCGCTGGCGCTCGGCCTCGAAGGCGGCCTGCTGCTTGGTTTTGAACGCGGTGATTTCCCCGGCGTTGTCGGCAAGAAACTGTTGGTAATCGCGCAGGCGGAAGGTGGTTTCCTCGATCTTCAGCTTCACTTTTCCCTGCGGGAAATCCTCGCGGAACTTCGTCAGCTCGGCGTTGGACACCGGATAAAAACGGATCTGGTCAAAGAAGCGCAACAGCCACGGTTTGCCGTCCACGAAGTCGGCGGTCTGCTTGTAGCGGTTCCACATCTGGCAGGTGCGACCGATGAACTGGTAACCGCCGGGGCCTTCCATTCCGTAGATGCACAGATACGCGCCGCCGATGCCGACCGCGTTCTCGGGCGTCCAAGTGCGGGCGGGGTTGTATTTGGTGG
>JBILJE010000190.1:0-6407 GCA_044377395.1 Rariglobus sp.
GACGGCAACCGGACGACCGACATAATTTCAGACGCCTGTTTCTCTGTTTAACCCCCGGATTCTCTTAATTATCGGCTTCCGACGGCCCTTAGTTTCCTAGCGCTTGTAAACCCCTCCTCTATGCAACTGCTCGGTGACGCCCTGGCTGTTCTCGGCTGCCGCCATGGCCTGATCTTCGACCCCATGCACTGCGCGTGCCCCCCCCCCCCCCATCGCCGACCTTTGTGCCGCCACCCGTAAGTCCACCGGCGGAGTGAGCGTTTTTCCCGACCGCACGCCGCCTACCCACCTCATCGACTTTCAGTACTGCCCACCCGTCTTTGACCGACTTCCCCACTAAAACCTAAACACCCCATAAATATGACCCTTACCCCACTCCGCCCCAGCCTCTTCGCGCTGTCCGCTGTCCTGTTTGCCACCACCTCCGGGTTTGTTGCCGAGTCTGCCGCCCAGTCGGTCCGCTGGACGCCGCTACTTTCCAGCGCGAATGAGGATACTCCTGAGCAGCCGCTACCCGAGTTCAACACCCCGCCCTTGGTGCAAGACACGGCCAATCCCGCCCTTTACACCTACGCCGGCAAGGAGCTCATCTTTCCCGGCCTAGGCCCCGGTCACGGCACCTTCACGCTTGCCAACGCCAGCATAATTTATCGGGGCGAAATCAGGAACAACCGACAGCCGGTTTATCAGGGCACTGGCAAGGTGGTCTTCGACAGCAAATACCAGGGCGAGGGCTCTTCCTTCCGCTTCCGCCTCCGGGACGAAGTCACCTTTGTATTCACCAAAAACTCGAGCGATCCGCTCTCGCATAACAGTCGCCCTGTCGGGTCGGATACCTTCATTTCACTGGATAAAAACTGTGCGCTAGCGCTCGAACGTGATGTGGATTTAACCCAGGGCTCACGCAGCCTGCTTTCAATCGGCCATGTCGTACTCGACAGTAGAACAGAGTCTCAGCTTGAACGCGCCCCCAGCCTGATTCGCATCAGAGGTCCCCACTCCTTAAAAATCCAAAACCTGCAATTTAACTGCACCTACGACCAAACTCTTATACTCGACGGTTCCACCGTGTTGGTCGAGGCCCCCGCCGACACTCCCTTTGGCATGTTCTCCTACGCCGGCGGCGCTGCGGGCTTCACGCACAATGTCGTGCGCGGCAACATCAGCTTCACCCTACGCGCTTCCGAGAAAGGCGGCACCCTGCGCATCGCTCCGAATGCCATCTCCAGCTTCAATAAAACCGACGACGAAAACGGCAACCAAGGTGCCGAACTGATCCTTGGCGACCCCACCGGCCAGAAACTGACCTTTCTGCTCAATGGCCAGTTGAAAAACCGTAACTATTCGAGCCTGAGTGTCGGCATGACGGTGCACAAGGGGGCCGTCTTGGGCGGCACTGGCACGATCGACTATGCTGTGCCCAACGGACGCGCCAGCACCGCGTACGTGAGCGGCACCATCGCCCCTGGGGATCCCGCGATCACCGGTGGTATCGGCACGCTGCGCATGGTCGGTCACCTGACCTGGAACAGTGGCGCCGACTGGATCTTCCAAATGAAGACCCCGAAGGACCACGACCAAATCGCGATCACCGGCGACTTCAACCGGGGCAGCGGACAGCCCCGTTCCTTCACCCTGGATTTCGCCGGCACCGAACCCGCAGCCGGCGAGTACAAGCTGATCACCTGGACCGGCAAAACGACCTTCACGAGCGGGGATTTCACCGTCAAGAACGTGTCCCGCAGCCGTGCCGTACAACTAACTGTGCAAAAAGACCACCTGCTCGCCACCGTGGTGAGGCGGTAACAAAGCCATAATTCGAGCCTTTTAGCCGCGAAAGATCGCAGAGACCGCATAGAACTACAGGGTTTGTTCTTTGCGCTCCTTGCGTTCTTTCGCGGCCAAACGGCCTTGGATTTTTGAAGTTTCCGATCCTGAGCCGGAATTTTAACGCAAAGTTCGCCAAGACCGCAAAGGACCGATCCTAGGTCCGACTTGAATGGCGCTGAGTTAGGCAGGGTAGCCCCAACGGGGCGTCTTACTCTAGCCTAGGGCAACGCCCTAGGCATCATGAGTTAACGATAAAAGCCCTGAAGGGGCGGCCTAAGTCAGATACCCCGATCAGCCCCCTTAATTAAGTGCCATTCAGGTCCGACTTCTTAGCGTTCTTTGCGATCTTAGCGTTAAAACTCCGCATCAGTCAGACACCCGTCCACGTTAAGCTACTATCCGCGTGGTCGTATGCCGAAGGTTACCTCTCCTACATCAGTGAATATCAGTGCTCATCAGTGGTTAACTTGCGTCGGGTTGTTTCTTAGGCATCGGATTTTTTAACCACTTATGGGCACTGATGAACACTGATAAACCAAGGCAAGAAGTCTGCCCCGAATGCATACGACAACTCAAAGGTTACAGCCTACCAGCCCCCCCGCGTCGGGCTTCGTTTGCCGCGACCTTGCCGCCCCGCATCCTGCCCGCTTGTACATTTTTTATAAAAAATGCAGGCGCTTGTTTTATATTTTGACTCCGCTCCAAAACCGCATGGGCGTGATGCGGAGGATCTCCCCCGCCCCCCGCCCTCCAGTCCAACCCGCCCCTTAAGGCACCCTCCACTCCCTTATGCAACTTCTTGGTGACGCACTTTCCGTACTTGGCAGCCGCCACGGCCTGATCTTCGACCCCCACGCGGGCACCTGCCGCTTGCTGCGGTTCGACGCCTTCGCGGAGGCCCCCGTCGTGGAGCTGCGCGCCGGTCTCGTGGTCAACGGCAAGGCCTACCACTTCCCGCTCTGCCCGGACGGGGAGCGTTTCGCGTTTTTCGACCAGCGCCTCACCCCCTGCACGACTCGTTTCATCGGCATCGAGCCGCACACCGGGCTCAAGGCGAGCCTGGAGATCGTCACCCCGTTTCGTCCCCGCGACGCGACTTTCTCGACCACCCCTGTACTCGGCCTGCGCCTCGGCGTAGAACGGCTGTCCGGCAACTTCCGCTGGACCCCGGATTCAGCGCCGGTGCACGATCTTGAGTTGTTCATCGAGATCGCGGGCGCGGACCTGCGCGTCGAGCCCGCTGCCGGCACCGTTGACCTGTTTTTCTCAAGCCGCACCGCGCGCACCAAGGACTGGTACAGCGATCCAGGCGCGCGCGTGGTGCCGCAGCACGACCGGCTGGTGGCGCCGAGCGGCGAGGTCGAGGTCACGCGCTTCCGCTTGCCGCTTGATCCTGCTGCGGTGGGTGCCGCCTGGGTGATCGACCGCGTCGCCGGCCGCGACGAGACCGCCCCGCGCTTCCCCGATGTCCGCGTGCCGCGCCTGTTCGATGCACAGTGGACCCCGCCACCGCGCCCCTCGACCTGAGTGCCCTGGGGGGCGGGAGACAGCGCCGCCCGGCACCTCCTGCGCGCGTGGCGGCAGCAGGTCGCTTTCGCCGATTCCCTCTTAACCTACCCCTCGTTCCGTTTCTCCCCCTGCTTTCTTTACCTACATGACCCAGCACCTCTCCAAAATCCTGGCCGGGCTTGGCGTGGTCCTGCTCGCCACCGCCAGCCTGCTCGCCCAGGCCGCCAGCCCAGAGCCCAAGTACCTCTATCTTAACTGCAACGACGACAGTAGCCGCGAAGTCGAAGCAGTGATCGAATACGTGAACGAGCGCTTCGGCGCACTCAACCGGACCTCGCCGCTCAAGGTCGGTGTCTCAGTGATCTACACGCCGGATACGTTCTACTCGCCCAACCTATCGAGCACCCCGTTCCGCGAGTGGGGCCGTGACGAGGATGCCCTGCGCCAGCGCCTGATCCGCCACCTCGAGTTCGCCCGATCCCGGGAGGTGCCGCTGCTCATCCAGGTGGATATCGAGCGCTATGTCTCACCCGATTTAGTCAACTGGCACGATCCCGCCCTGCCTGGCTATCACGCCGAGTCCAACCTCAAGAACGTCGAGTGGTTCGGCTGGCCGGCAAGCTCCCCTGCGAATGCCTCTGGCTACGCGCCCCGCCTGACCTGGCGGAATTGGGGCAAGATTATCCCCGTGCCCCCCTCGCCCAACCTGATGAGCCCGGTCTTCCGCGCCCGCGCCAAAGCCCTGCTCGAGCCGCTCATCGAGGAGGTCCGAAAATGGGAAGCGGCATTACCCGCCGCCCAGAAATACCTTTTCGGCGGCTGGCGCGTGGGCTGGGAGACCTCGCTCAACAACAGCGAGCTTTACCACACCGGCACCAACGAGGCCTACGCATCGATCCTCGCCCAACCTGACAGCGCGACTAATTCCGCTATCATCGCACTCCTCGCCAGACCGATCCAAACCCTAGGCTACAACGGTCTGCGCACCGCCGGGCTGTATAAGGAAAGCGATGGCTCCCTCACCGACACCTCAGGAAACCTACGCCCCCTGGCGGAGGAGAAGATGAACCAGCTGCTCGGCATGTACCTCACTGAGTTCAGCAAGCTGGCCGTCGACCGCGGCCTGCCGCGTTCCAAAATTTATGTGCACGCGCTGCGCGGCCTGCCGGCGCTGGTGATCAATCCCTACGCCAATCCGGGTATAACGGGGACCGGCCGGGTCGGCTTTGCCCTTGAAGGTTCCGATAATACAGTGACCCCCGGGGAGCCCTCGGTGCGCACCAACGACAGGGCTTTTTCCGGCGCGATCTCCCAAGCCATGGGCACCGCCCAAGCCACCGGCTACAGCCTCGGCGAAATTCCTTTCCCGAACGACATATCCACCCCCTACACGCTCTTACGATCCGGGCAACCGGTGACGTACACCTACACGGAGCCGGCCTATGAGCGCTGGAAGCGTTTCCTCGACGGCAATTTCCGCAGTATCGACAGCCTGCGCTTCGCCAGCATCTACAACTTCGAATCGGTCATGAACCAGCTCGGCGCCGAGCGGGCGATCATGGAGTTCTCGGCCCGCCCGCCCGCCTCGCCGCTGCTCAACAGCGACTTCGCCAGGCCCGAGGGCTGGAGGAATGGTGCCGGATTGAATAACTGGGAAACGGTTAGTTCCACGCCTCCCGTTTGGAGACAGGTCAATCCTTTGAGCCTGAATTCCGTGATCCGACTCGGCCCCGAACGCACCCTCGACCCGGGCTTTTCCCAAGCCAGCACGCGCACCGTGGCCTCCGTGCAGTTCACCAATATTCAGCAAACCTTCGTGGACGGTTTCAAGACCGGGGACCGGTTTCGGCTCACCTTCGACTGGCGGCAGAAGGCCGCGGGGCTCACCGCCAACGCCCGCATCTTTGCCGTCGTAGCCGGCCGCATCGACACGGCCAATCCAATTTGGAGCTTTAGCGACACTGCCAGCGTGGCCCCGGCCGCCCCGGCATGGCGCAGTCTCACCGAAGCGGACCCGGTTGGTTGGAGCCGCCCAGTCCCGGCAGACACCGAGGCGCTGCATATCCAGCTCAGCAACAGCAGCAGCGACCTGCCCGTATTCTTTTCACGCGTGCGCCTGGTCCGGGCCACCGCCGACGACCTCAACCAAGCCCCCGCCTTCACCGGCTTGGTGAATCGGGTCCTCGCCCCCGCCGCTGCCAACACCGTAACCCTGCACCCGATTGCGCTCAACGATGACCGCACCCCGCTCGCCTCTCTCGTGCTGACCGCCCGCTCCAACAACGAGCGCGTAGTGCAGGCCACCATCAGCTACGACGCCACCCGGCGCCAGGCCGTCCTGCGCCTCACGCGCCTGGCCGGGGCCACCGGCCTGGCCGGCATCACCGTCACCGCAACCGACGCCGACCAAAAAACCGCCACCGGGTGGTTCCTGGTCGAGGTCACCCCAAACCAACCGCCCCTGATCGGCGTGATCGCCGACCAGCAAACGGAACCCGCGTCTACCCTCACCGTTCCCGTGAACGTGTCCGACCCCGACCTCACTGACAACGCCGGGCTGGTGGTGACCGCCAAAGTCTATCGCAAGAGTGCGACCCTCGACCCGGACTGGGGCAACGGAGACGGGCGTCTGCTGATCAGCGGCACCGGTTCCACCCGCACCCTGACACTGCGGCCGCCAGCGCGCAGCGACGGCCAGATCTATGAGTGCTACGTGACGCTCACCGTTTCCGATGCGGCCACCCAGCCCCTGCGTCCTTACCTCACCCACCGCACCTTCGTGCTGCGGGTCGGCCCCTCCAATACCGCCGCCCCCACGATCCAGTGGAGCCCGACCGGCACGGGGCGCATCCCGTGGCTGCGCCCCGCAAACACCTTGTCCCTCGGGATCCAGGTCGCCGACAGCCAAACCACGATAGGCGAAGGCCTCCGCCTGGGTTTGCGCTCCACGCCAAGCCTGCTCGAACTGGCCCCCTTCCCCGCCAACGGCACCACACTCCCCGCCTTCTCACCCGCCACGCCGCCCGCCCTGGTCGCCGCTACCCCAGATCAACGGACCGGCACCGCCA
>JBILJE010000410.1:0-3321 GCA_044377395.1 Rariglobus sp.
GAAATTCGATTTACCCTGGGTCGGGTTGAAGCTCCAGTCGATCTTACCGCCGGGGAAGTTGTGGGTCAGGCCCACGCCAGCAGTTAAGCGCACCTGGCCTTCGAGAATTTTTGCCCCTTCAACCAGTGCACTTTGGTCAATGTCCCCTTCGGGCAAGGGGTGGCGCGAGCGGAAATCCTTACGAAAATGCTTCGCGAGCGCCTTCAACGTGGCGTTGATGTCGCCCGTCTCGGCCACGGCACGCACATCCGCCAGCAACGGATTATCCAAGTCGATATGATCCAGCAAATCACGGTCAGATAGACTAGTGCCAGTCGGCTTGGGATTAATGGAAGGCGCGGTGTAGTGGATAGAAAAATCCGCAGGAAAAGTCCCCGTACGCACGAGTTCAAAAACACCCGGCGAAAGGGTGGATTCCGGGCTTTCTTTCATGGCACTAAGAGGAATGCGGACGAGATTCCAACCGACCCACTGAAGATGCATTTTGGCGCTGAGCCCATTGATGTTCAGCTGGAGGTGTCCGGATTCGACCGGAATACGGGAGGAAATATGCATCCAGAACTCGACATAGTTAGGTGATTTCAAGCCAGCGGCCGGCAGATTAAAGGAAAGCACCGCTGCGGTTGCTGGTCGCCACTCCTTGGCGGGCAGGCCTTCGTGAGCAGCAGGCGAGACTAAGGGAATTGGTCTAATTCGCGCTACGCTGGGCTCCGCTGTGGAGGCAACCGAAGGCAGTGGTGTTAAGGGTGCGGGAACAATGGAGGAGGCGGCGCGCGGCTCATCTTGGCCTTCCAGTGAGTCCGCGGGCACGGATGGGGCGGCGGTTGATTCTTGGGCAGCGTCTGTGCCGGAAGAAGAAGGCCCCTCACGGTCCTGATAATATTTATGACCGTAGAAAGCCGTAATCACGGCAGCCATTAAAAACAGTAGCAGCTTGGGAAATTTCATCGTGCGGGGGGGGCGTGCGGGGGTAGCTAACTCTTGAAAACGGACAACCCAAAGACGTCGGATTTAAACCCTGCGTCTTAGTCGTGCCTTAAAGGCGTATAAATATGCCCTAACCTAAATAATAAACCATGTGCTTTTACGCACAACCGATGTGTTTTTTGAACGGTTAACAGGCAGTTCCAAAGGGATGCTTAACGGTGCCCCGCACTCGGCATCCTGAAGGGTTCAGTGGAAATCCGGAGCCCAGACGCAGAGGCCTCGGGTCCTCGACATAGGTAGGCAGGGTATGAATGAATGAAAGGATTGTCTTCTTTTTGTACGGGGTTGGGCTTAATGAATTCCGAAGAGCCAAGTTCCCACCTCGCCCCCATGCCCCTTTCGCCACTTCGCCGCAATCTACGCTACTGCTCGTATGATGCACTGGTCGGAACCCCTTTCTGCTTTTTGCTGCAACCTGGGAATTTCATCATCGCCGCGCTATTGGTGTCGGTCTTCAAACTGACTCCCGCGGTTTATGGTTTGATCTCAGCACTCCCGTTTTTGGCCAACTTTGCGCAGGTCTTTTTAATGCCGTTAATCAGCCGGTCCTATTCGGCGAAAACCATCTCCGTGACCATGGTTTTCCTGCAGGCCCTGTGCTGGCTCACGATGGCCGCACTGATGCCCCTCCTGCCCATTGATAACCCGGAGATCAGCGGCAAATGGTGGATCGCCCTTTTTCTGATTTCGGCAGTCCTGAGCTCCATGGCCGGCGTCAGCTGGATTTCATGGATCCGGGAGTGGGTTCCCCAGGGGCTGCTCGGCAAATACTTCGGATTGCGCAACCGCCTAGCCCAGTTCTCACAGATCTCCTTTTTATTAATCACCGGCTGGCTTATCAACCGACTCAGCAACTCGATCCTCGCCTTCCAGTTCATCCTGGTCGTCAGCTGCCTATTGCGGCTGGTATCAGGGTGGTATCAGTGGAAAACAAGCACGGAAACATCCATCCACAGTCATCCGCGGACGAGCCTAAACTGGCGTGATCAACTCGCCGTATTACTCCAAACAAAACCCTGCCTGTGGTTCATCGCCTACAGCGCGGCATGGGGGTTTGCGGCCAGTTTGTTCAGCCCGTTCGTGTCAATTTTCATGTACGAGGAGCTAAATCTTTCAGTCCAGCAGGTCAGCACCATCGTGATCGTGGCCAGCGTTGGCGGGGCGGTTTCGGCGAGTGCATGGGGCAAGTTGGCCGACCGCTTTGGCAATAAACCGGTGATGCTGTTCTGCATGATTCTGTGGCAGGCCCAGAACTTTCTGTGGTGCATTGTGTCGCCCGCCAACCACTGGATTCTTTACCCGATGTGGGTTTTTGGCGGCGTAATGGGCGCAGGCTTCACCCTTACTCTCTTTAACCTCCAACTTAAAATCATCCCCGCTCAGGCCAAAACCCTGGCCATTAGCGTCAACATTGCGGTCGGCTCGTTGCTCACAGCCGTCGGGCCTATTCTTGGCGGTAAAATCCTGGAGTGGGCGCTGTCAGGCAACACCCCGGCGATCGACGTCTATCACCGCGTGTTTTTCTTCACCCCAGTGCTCTCCCTGCTCGCCTGCCTCCTGCTCATCCGCGTGCGTGAATCCTCGGCCAGCCCCCTGTCCAGCGTCGTGGGTGCAATGCGCAACATCCGCACCCTCAGCAGTATCTTCGGAGCCAGTTTTCTGGCCGACTACATGTTCGTAAAAACACAAAAGCGCACCACCCCGACCTCGCGAAGCTGAAAACAAGTCGGTCGGTACCGCCCCTAATGGGTTCGGGAGGAGTCGGTATGCGCCCCATTTAACCTGAACTGGAAAAACGGCCCGTGGCCTTGCGCGTGAGCGCAGGGTGTTTTGCCCCACCCGTATCCCCAAGCTCACGCTCAGGGCCACGCTCTTCGTAAACCCTTCACGCTCCCACGGCCATCACAGCAACGGGGCTAGCAGGCGGCTGATATCCTCGGCCAAATTACCCCAAATCCGGTTGCGCACCGGCGCCTCGGGCTTGGGCTCCTTGCAGTGGTGCAGCAGTTTATTCGCCCAGACGCGCATCGCCTGCACGTCGGCCTCCGAATAAAGAAAAACGCTGATCTCGAAATTAACGAAGAGACTGCGCAGGTCGAAATTGGCCGAGCCGAGCAGGCCGATGCGGTCGTCCACGATGACGGCTTTCGAGTGCAGCATGTGGCCATTATGGTGGAGCAGGACGCGCGCACCGGCCTTGCGCAACTGGCGCAAATAATGGCGGCGGGCGTAGTCGGTGATGGGGTGATTCGACGTGGCGGGAACGATCAGGGTGACGTCCTTACCGGCACGCGCTTTGACGATGAGCGAACGCAACAACACCTCGTCGGGGAT
>JBILJE010000351.1:0-3030 GCA_044377395.1 Rariglobus sp.
TTCCTGAATCATGGAAAGCAGGCCCTCGTAAAGCGGGTCACCGTGGACGTCAGGGCCGCTGGCCACCACGTGGAGCGCGCTATTGCCCTCGATACGCACCGCAGCTGGGTCGATTTCGGTGTGCAGGGATTTGAACGACTGGCGGCTGGCAAAGGCCCAGTCGGCTAAAAACACTTCGTTGAGCAGGGCGGCGGCGGGCCCGCTGATGATCGCACCGAAGTCGGACCAACGTTTTTTGGACGGGTGAGCGCCCATGTATTCGTGAGCGAGATTGTGGCCGCCGACCATGGCGGTGTGTTGGTCAAAAACGGCAATTTTACGGTGGTTGCGCAAGTTAGCCGAACCGCGACCCGACAGCGGCAGCACCGGCATAAAGCGCACCACCTCGCCGCCAGCTTGGCGAATGGGGTCAACGAAACCCCAACTGGACAGCAGGCAACCCAGGCCATCGAGCTGCAAGCGCACTTTGACGCCCGCGCGGGCGCGTTTGGCCAACAGGTTGACAAGATGCCGCCCCGTGTCGTCACGACTGAGAATAAAAGTGGCGATATGGATGGAGTGCTGGGCGCGCAGGATAAGGCCCTCGAGCTCGGCGTAAGCCTGTTCGCCGGTGGTGATCAGCCGCACCGAGTTACCACCTGCGGGCCGACCGGCACCAAAGGACGCCAGGGTATGGGCGGTGGGCGATGCGGCGATTGCGGGATCAACATCCGGGACGCCCGGCAAGTTGAGGACAACCGGGTGTTTGCGCTTTTTGAGTTCGCGCAGCTTGCGACCGCCGATGAGCACAAACAGCGGCACGCCGACGTAGGGGACCAAGCCAATGATCAACAACCAGGCGAGGGTGTTGCTGGGCGGGCGTTTTTCACCGACCAGCCGCGCGATGGCGAAAACCGCCAGCAGGAACCCGCCCATGGTTAAAAAATGGGGGAAGAGGCTGGTTTCGACTACGCGGGAAAGCTCGGTGTCCATGGGCAAAGGGAGAAGCGGGCGGCTAGGGAACACGGTGTGCGAGGCGACGAATGAAGCAAGTCGCGCGGCGAGCGTGAAATTAGCTAAATTGGGACTTGAACTTAATGAAGGGAGCAGGCTTTTTGACCTTCCTGTTTGGTGGAATATCCAAGTGGCCAAAGGATGGGGACTGTAAATCCTCCCGCTCACGCGTTCGCTGGTTCGACTCCGGCTTCCACCACCAGTGTTTGCCCCGCAATGACTTAGGCCAAGTCTAGCGGGGCTTTTTTGTGCCGTTTAATATTAAGGTGGCTGCGACGTTCGCCTTTTTTCTTACTCGGTGAGCCCCACACCGCCGCAGCCGTTTAAACTCGATGCTACCGCCCCCTACCCCGCCTGATCCCATTGGCCATGTCCTGCTAGCCGACCGACTCGCCGCCCTGCCCCAGGTGCTGGCTGACATGATCACGCGCGGCCCCGCACCGCTGCGCGCGGCCACCCGCGCCTCCCGGCGCTTCATCATAACCGGCACCGGCAGCTCGGAAGCGCATGCGCGTTACCTCACGATGCTGCTCAACCTCCACACCAACCGCGCCGCCGCGTACCTGCCACTCTCCGGATTTACCATGGCCGAGTCGGCCTGTTTCGCAGGCGCAACTCTGGTGGTGTTTTCCCAAGGCGTTTCACCCAACGCCCAAATCGCGCTGCGGCGCCGGGGGGATTTCGGCCATTGCGTGCTGTTCACCGCCACGACGCCCTCCGCCGCCCGCGCGGCCGGAAAACCCGACAGGGCGGCGCTGCTCCAGTCCATCCTCGACGCCGGCGGCGAACTCATCGAATTCCCCCTGGCCGAGGAGTACACCACCTTGATCCGCTTTGTCGGCCCCATGGCGGGTTATCTGGCCGCCCTCCAATTCGCCGCAAACCTCGACGGCAGCCGCATCCAAATGCCCAGCCTTGGCGAGATTCTGCCGCTACTCCAGACACGCCCACCGGCCGAGCTGCTTACGGCCATGAAGGGGTTGCCCAGCGCGTTTTCAGCCGGCTTTAACCTGGTCACCGCCGCGCCCATCTCCGATTACGCCCAAAACCTGGCCTGCAAGTTTATGGAAGGCGTGTACTGGCACTGCCCCCCGATCAGCGATTTTCTGCAATTTGCCCACGGCCCCTTTCAGGAAATGAACGCGCACCCCAAGCCGGTCCTCATCCTGCAAGGCGACTCGGCAATCGAATCCGAGATGGTCGATCGCAGCGTACGCATGCTGCGCGAAGTGGGGCTGCACGCGTTTGTGATCCGCGTGGAAGGCGCGGCGCTGCACTCCATTTTCGGCTTTGAAGCAGCGCTCAACGCCCTGGTTTTCGAAGTCATGGTCCACCTGCGCGTGGACCAAATCAACTGGCCCGGCAAGGGTCGCGACGACCTGCTCTACGGCTTCTGCCCCGACTTGGCGCAGCCGAATACCCTCGGCTAGGCCCAATGGCTGGACCACGACGGCTGAAAATGACTAGGTTCAGGCTTCGGGTGATTTCTACATGGTAACAAGTGCCCCCATTTTCCCTTTTTCTAATGCAACACCTGATGCTTTCTCGCTTCTGGGCTCACGTAGTTCGGCCAAAATGTAGCCATGAAACGGCCACCTTTTCAGTGGAGTAAGACTTCAATTCGGTTTCAACCAATCGAGTGGAATTGAACTTGAGTTTTATGACCGATGGGACGAAGTTCTCCTCACCGCAGACAAAACTCGGCCCCGTGCCGTGAGAACCGCAAGGTTCCTATATCTGCGGTTTCTTCGTTTTTAGGCCAGTGAACCGCTCCGTCAGGCTGAGCGGGCGCGCATGGGTCCAACGAACACCCGGTGCTTCCCCAAAATGCAAGTCGTGGATTTCCGTGATTTGGGGCCAAAGTGCGTTGAGGAATCGGTCTTCACGCACTGGTGTTCCGGTCGCTTTGTCCACCACCGGCTGGTGGGTGGTGCTGTCGAAGCGTATCTCGAAAAAGCGTTGCACGGCCCATAGAAAATAATCGGCCGCCTGAAGGCAGACGCGGCGAGTGGGATCGGAGACTTCGACGACCCATTG
>JBILJE010000191.1:0-6277 GCA_044377395.1 Rariglobus sp.
CAGGGTCGGTTTTATGCATCCTCCGAGGATGCATGCCCACGCTTTAATTGCTACACTTATTTACTGACAGGCCCTAAGCGGGGAGTCGAGCAGCAGGCCCAACATACCGATCACACCGTTCATGGGCGTGCGGATCTCGTGGCTCATGTTGGCCAGGAAATCGGCCTTGGCGATAGAGGCTAACTCCGAGGTTAAACTCAACTGATTGGCCCTCGCGATGGATAGGTTGAGCTGGGTGTTGGTCTCCACGAGCTCGGCCTCGGCGGCCTTGCGCTCGGTGATGTCGAAATTGATTCCCACCATGCGCAAAGGCGTGCCGGAAGCGTCGCGCTGAACGATGGCGGCGGCCTGGATGGTGCGCCGTTGGCCGTCGGGCCAGCGGATGCTGAATTCAGTGTTAAACGGCTTGCCGCCTTGTAGGGCGTCTTGGATCTCCGTTTGGGCGCGGTCGAAGTCGACGGGGTCCAGCGCGTTGCGCCAGAATTCGTAGGCGAGCAGCTTGTTTTCGGCAGCAGCACCGTAGAGCTCGAACATGCGCTCGTCCCAGAATAACTCGTTGTGCGTCACGTCCCAGTCCCAGATGCCAAAGCCGAAGGAACGCGCGGCCAGTGCGCTGCGCTCCTTGAGGCTGGCATTGGCGGCGAAGGTACGCGTGAGGGCGGAGTCGAGTTGGCCGATTTCGTCAGCGGGATCGACCACGGAGGACGCCAGGCTAGGGGCTGGGCCCGAGGTGCCGAGGTGGTGCTGGGCGAGCTCATTGAGCGGGCGCATAATGAGGCGGCGCAAGTTGAGGTAGTGCAGCACGCTGAGCACCAGCAGCGCTAGGGTAAACCCGCCCGCAGCCAGCGAGGTGAGGCGCCACACATCCGCCTGGGTGGAGCTGGTTTCGAGCGCGACGAGGGCTACGGCAGGGTACAGGTCGACGGAGTTAAAATTTTGATTGTGGACTTGCAGGGGCAGCGAAACCACCAGCCAGTGGGCGGGCATTTTAAGCGGATCTATGTCAATGGCGCGCCAGGCGGCGTGGGTGATCGCCTCATAGCTGTGGCGCAACGTGTTCGCTGAATCGAGTTCGAGCGGGCGTTTGCGCCAGGCCGGGTTGCTGCTGGCGACGATTTCGTTGTTATGGCCGCCGACCACCAGCAACAGGGCAACTTCCCGATCGGCACCGGTCGCGCTGACAATGCGCTGCAATTCGCCCGCACGTTCGATGTTTTCGGCGGCGTAGCCGATGGAGTGCACGAGGGTCTCGGCGCGCAGGCGCAGGCGAGATTCGAGCTTTGAATTAACCACCGTGTAGATGCCTGCCACCCCGAGCGCGGCCAGGCAGGTGCCCACCAGCACCAGCGGCAGGGTAATCTTGCGTGACAGCGAACGGGAGAGCGCGGGGCGTTCGCTCATGGGACAACAGGCACGAAGCGGTCGCTCATATAGGCCTCAGCGGGTTTGGACTGACCGAGGAGTTTGGTTTGGGTGAGCACCTGGCCTGTACGGGTGATTACGGTTTTGAGTCCGCCCCCGCTAAAGTAGGCGGCTTGGTCGGCGGCGGTCACCACGCGCATGCCATCGGTGAGCGCCAGTTCGAATTCCTCGGGGGAAACGCCCTCGCGTTTGGCCATTATCTGGAGCGCTTCGGTCTTGTGGGTCACGTAGTAATCCTGCGCGCGGTTATGAGCGCGCAACACAGCGGCCACGTCCTTGGGGCGCTGCGTGATGGCTTTGTTGCCAAAAGCGATCACGTCGACGACTTCACGCGGGGTTTTTTTGGTGCTAAAAACGGTTTGGAATGCTGGGTCTCTGAGGATCGCCATCGAGATGGGCGGGTAGGTGACCACCGCGTCGAGCAGGCCGGCGCGCAGGTCTGCCTCCATGCTGGCCTGGTCTTTGGACACGGTGACGACGTCGGCGAGGGTCATGCCGGCCTGTTCGAGGCCGCGGGCGAGCACGTACACGCAAAGCGAGCCGAGTTCGACGCCGACCTTGCGGCCCTTGAGCGAGGCGAGGTAGGGGAAACCGGGGCGGGCGAGGATCACGTCGGCGCCGTCGGAATAGTCCACCACGTTGACGATTTTGAGGGGATCGGCGGAGGCTTCGGCGGCGAGCATGACCTCGACGACGGTGGTGCCGAGGCCGTCGATCTGGCCGCGTTCGAAGGAGCGGCGGGCGTCGCCCAGCGAGGAGAAATCGATCAGTTTAACATCGACGCCTTCTTCGCGGTAATAGCCCAAGTGCTCGGCGAGAAAGATGAATTCGTAGCCCGGCCAGATGTTGAGGCCGATGCGAAGGGGTTCATGGCGGGAGCAACCGGCGAGGCCGGCGAGCAGGCTGAGCAGGGCGAAGGCGGGCAGGATGGCAAGTAGCAGGCAGGACAGGCGGAAGCGGAGAGAGTGGGGCATGGTGATGGCTTCGGGGAAGGGAAGTCCCCGTGTTATCGACACCTTCTGTGAGGCGCTTAAGGGGTTTCTTGCGGCAAAATGCGGAGGGGGCGGGCGGGCGGGCGGGCGCGGACCAAGGACCAAGGACCAAGGACCAGGGACCAAGGACCAAGGACCAGGAACCAGGGACCAAGGACCAATGACCAAGGACCAGGGACCAAGGACCAGGAACCAGGGACCAAGGACCAATGACCAAGGACCAGGGACCAAGGACCAATGACCAAGGACCAAGGACCAATGCTCAACTCGGAGTCGGGCGGGTTGAACGTTGGATGTTCAATGTTGGATGTTGGACGTTGCTCCGGACGGGGCGTTGTTTCCGAACGTGGCCTTGAGCGTGAGCTCAAGGATGTCGTAACCCTCACCTTAAGCGCTAATAACTCCTACGATTCGTCGATAAACGTGCTCTGTCTCGGGGCGGCGGGCGTCTCGGGGACCGCGTCGGTGGCCGCGCCAAGGTGCCTAGGCGGGCGTGAAACACGTTGCGCCACAGCGGCTTCTCGGTCGGCTACGATGCGTTCGCACATGCCGTGGATTTGCAGGCGCAACCAGCGTGAGGTCTGGCTTTTTTCGGCGTAATCGGCCGGGCCGTAGTGGTCGATGCGGTCCACTTGGCGTAGCCGGTCGTTTTGCTCGAACTCGGCTGACGAATCGGGGTTGTACACCGCATACGCCTTTCCGCCACCGCGTTTGACCACCGAAAAACTGGGGATGTCGCTCGGGCCGTCGGCGATGTAGATCATGTTTTGCAACGGGATGCGGCGGTCCTCGGGCTTGATGTTGGAGTTAACATCGATGGCGGGATTTTTGTTGGTGCCCTTGTTGATTTCGAAAATGGCGCGCGTCTTGGTGGTGTTGTCGATGACCATGCCGATCTGGGCGATTTCGGCCTCGGCGGCTAATTCCAGCTCCTGTTGCTCCAGAAAGCCGGGCTGAAGAGGGTTTTCGACAAATTCGCAGCCCCAAATGCCGTCCACGCCCTTGGCGGCGGCGCTGCCACGGATCATCTCGGCCAAGCCCGTGCTCACGATGTAATGCTCCAAGGTGATCTCGTGTTTACGGTACTCGGGCTTTTCGTGGACGAACGCGCGGCTGCGCTCGAAGAAGCCCGGCATACCGGGGTAAAAGCCGATGTCGGCCCCGCATTCGCGCAGAATGCGGTTGTTGAGCCCGGCCATCTTGCCGGCGAGCACGTGGGTGAGGATGTGGTTAAGGTAGGCGATTTCGCCGGAAAGCTGGTAGCCGCGCTTACGGTAGTGAGAGACCAAGTTGTTGGTCTCGTTCCAGAAATTGGCCTCGTTGACCCCGTAGCGGCGGAACAGCGGCGCCTGCATGTAGTCGGGGATCAGGGTTTTATCGAAGTCCCAGATGCAGGCGATGATGTTCTGGGTGAAAAGCGTCGTAGCCATGGTTAAGTAACACCGCCACGGAGGAACGACGGAATCAACATCCAAGCCCCCGAATCAACGTCCAACATTCAACATTGAACGTCCAACATCCAACCAGTCGGCCTCCGAATCGAACATTGAACGTTGGATGTTCAATGTTGGATGTTGAACGTTCTCCGTTCCGACCTCCACAGATCCGGTTTAACCACTTATCCTCACTGATATCCACTCATCCGATCCTCGGCTGCCTTGCTCCGTGGCCTCTGTGTCGGCGCTCCAGATCGTCTCTGTGATACCTCCGAATTCCGTCCTCCGTTCTCGCCACCCGCCACTCGCTCCTCGCCAGTCGCAACCCGCTCCCCTACAAAACCGCTCCCGCATGGATTCCCTGCCCGATATTCTTCCCTTTAAACGCCGCCTCGATGAGCTCGACGCGCAGATGGCCGATCCGTCGTTTTACGCCAACGCACGCAAAGCCACCGAGATCTCCCGCGAACAACAAAAAGTCGCCCAAATGGTGGCCGACCACCGCGCCTACGAAAAGGCCGTCCTAGAACTGGCCGAGGCCCAGGCTTTGCTCAAAGATCCACACGGCGATCCCGAACTCAAGGAGTTGGCCGCCGGTGAGTTGCCTGAGTTGACGGCCACCATCGAGCGCCTGCACGGCACCGTGCTCGCCGCCATGATTCCGCCCGAGGCGAGCGATTCGCGCAACACGGTGATGGAAATCCGCGCCGGCACCGGCGGCGAGGAAGCCGCGCTGTTCGCCGCTGAGCTCACGCGCATGTACCAACGTTACGCCGAGAACCGCGGCTGGAAAATCGAGCCGATGGGCAGCAGCTTGAGCGAGCGCGGCGGCTACCGCGAAATCAGTTTTCTCATCACCGGCCAGGATGTTTACCGCCAGCTCAAGTTCGAAAGCGGTGTGCAGCGCGTGCAACGCGTGCCGCTCACCGAGGCCAACGGCCGCATTCACACCTCGACGGTAACGGTGGCCGTGTTACCCGAGGCCGAGGAAGTCGATTTCCACCTCGATCCGCAGGACCTGGAAATCAGCGTGCAACGCGCCAGCGGTCCGGGCGGTCAAGGGGTTAACACAACCGACTCAGCCGTGCGCATCCTACACAAGCCAACCGGCATGATGGTGTATTGCGCCGACGGCCGCTCGCAGCAGAAGAACAAGGCGAGTGCCTTGGCGGTGCTGCGCTCGCGCTTGTTGCAGCACAAGGAGGAGGAAGAGCGCGCCAAGTACGCCGACCAGCGCCGCAGCCAGATCGGCACCGGCGGTCGCAGCGAGCGTATACGCACGTATAATTTCCCCCAAAGCCGGATGACTGATCACCGTATCGGGCTGACTTTGTACAGTTTAGCGCAAGTGATGCAGGGTGCGATCGACCCGGTGATTGAGGCGCTGCAACGCGCGGATTTCGAGGAAAAGTTCGCCGCCCTCACCGGCCAACCCTACGTGCGCACCCGCGCCAAGGACGGCGACGACGACTGAGCCGCGCACGAGCCAATCGAAAACCGGGATTTTTAACCGCTAATGAACGCTAAGGGACGCTAATAAAAACCACTGAATCCGAGGCTCCGAATTAGTGGTAATTAGCGTACATTAGCGGTTAAAAAATGCCGAGTTTTTGGTTCTTTGTTCGGATCAGTGCTCATCAGTGAAAATAAGTGGTTAACTCGGTTGCCGGTCCGACACCGTATTTGATTCCATCATTCGATCGCCCCAGCTTTTAACCACTTATTGGCACTTATTAGCACTGATCACTGTCACTTGACCAAGACTGAGCCGCCCCTAAGCCACCACGAAACCGGTTTTCTAACCGCTAATATACGCTAATAAAAACCACTGAATCCGAGGCTCCGAATTAGCGTCTATTAGCGTCCATTAGCGGTTAAAAAATGCCGAGGTTCGTTTTCCGGTTTTGTATCACTTTCATTCCTTTCTCTAAAATGCTCACCGTTCTCGCCGTCGTTCAGAAGACCACCGATTTCCTTGCTGCCAAGGGCGTGGAATCGGCGCGGCTTAATGCGGAGTTGCTCATTGGCCACGCGCTCGGGCTCAAGCGCATGCAGCTTTATCTCCAGTTTGAGCGCGAGTTACCCGAAACGGACTTGGTGAAAATCCGCCCGCTGGTGAAGCGCCGCAGTCAGCGCGAGCCGTTGCAGCACATCCTTGGCGAGACGGAGTGGTCGGGCGTGAAGCTCAAGGTCGATCGGCGGGCGCTCATTCCGCGGCCTGAGACCGAGTTTTTAATTGAATTACTGGAAGCCCGGCTCGCGCCGAACCCGCCGGCGCGGATTCTCGACCTCGGCACCGGTACGGGCGCCATCGCCTTGGCCCTGGCCAAGCGCTTTCCCGAGGCCCAAGTGGTGGCGGTCGACGCCAGTGACGACGCCCTGGCTTTGGCCGGCGAAAACGCCCGCGCGCTCGGGCTCGACAGCCGC
>JBILJE010000333.1:0-3233 GCA_044377395.1 Rariglobus sp.
GTGCGCTGAATTTCGTCGATAGCGGCCCGCGATGGCATTTGGGATAAAAAGGTGATCGGGTCGCTTTTGGCCAGTCGCAGGAGGTTTAAGTCATCCAAATTGGTGTAACTAAACCCTTCAGCACCAACGAAGGAGTTTTGAAGAAAAGTACTTTTACCGGTCTGCCGCGCCCCATTGATTAGGGTCGCGGGGCTAAATTGGATGCTCTCGATGATTTTATTGAGAAGATTCCGTTGGTACATTGGGAGAATCAAACACTTGGTGTTGTAATTTACAAAGTATTATTTAGTCGCTGATATTTAGTGGCTTACGTTATCACTGTTTGTGCTTTGGAGCCGAATTAATGGCACGTAGCCTGAAAATGAGTGCGCCATGTTGATGCCGCAAGCGGACCGGACGAAGCCCCTCGGTTGTGGTGTTCGTCGATGAAGCGGCACTCATCATGAACGCATTACCGTTTAAACACAGTTACTGGGTTGTTCCAGGCAAGCTCCTCGCCGGATGATATCCAGGCGGTGAAACCCAAGACTCCCCCAACGCTAACGCCCGAGTTCTTTTGGCAGTCGGGGTCACCGACATCTTAAACCTGATGGAGTCGGCCGAGTCCGATCAGGATGGGCAGGGATTTACGGATTACCTGCCCAATCTGACTGGGTCGTCACCTAGTCCGAGCCGGTCTAAACAATTTTCGCGGCATCCGATAGTGGATGGCTCTATTCCGAGTCGCGAGTTGATGATCGAAATTCTCGACCGGATCGACGCGGCCATCGCGAAAAGGGGGGGGGCTCAGTGCACTGCTTGGACGGTCAGGGACGTACGGGAATGGTGATTTCTTGCTGGTTGGTGCGGTACAAGCTAGCCACGCCCAGAACAGTGGAAGCCAAGCAGTAAACATTGATCGCCCATCCCAACTAGGAATTCCAGCCACAGTTGGAAAATGCCGTCCAAATGGCCTTTATAAAAACATGGAAAGGAGGCCGGCGAACGATAATTCAGCCCAAAGTGCCATTACAGGAAAGCTATTTGACTGGTCTGAGATCGGCACCGAAGGGGACTTCCTTTTTCTTGCTGGCACAACCGGCTTCCGGGTTTCCGAACTGCGCACGTTGCGCTTTACGCTACTCCAAAAAAAAACAGCCCGTGACGACGCCAAGGAAATCACCGCCTCCCCTGCCGCTCGATGAAAGGAGCCCGCTTGCCTCACGCCAACCCCATGCCTGACATTGCCAAAGCCTCCCAACTTAGAAAACATGGAACCGGTGACGATTTTCCGCTCAAATTTTATCCCCCTTTTTTATACCACTATGAGGGGTATTTGGGCCCATTTGTGTCCATTTGGGCCTATAGTGAAATCAGTTTCCTAGGTAACTTACCTCTAGAGTCCACTTGAGACCATTTAAGACTAAAATGAAAATTTACTTCATGGGTATTTGCGGGACGGCGATGGGCAACGCCGCGTTGCTCGCTCGCGCTGCCGGCCACGATATTGTCGGCGCCGACACCGGTGTTTATCCGCCAATGAGCACGGTGCTCGCCGATGCCGGCATCGTTTTGCACGAGGGTTACGATCCTGTCCGGCTTGCCCGGCTCGCCCCCGATCTGGTGGTGATCGGCAACGCCATGTCACGGGGAAACCCCGAGGTCGAATGGCTCCTCGATGAGCGCGCGATCGCCTTCACCTCACTTCCCGCGCTGCTGAACAGCACCGTATTGGCCACGCGCAAAAACATCGTCGTATGCGGCACCCACGGCAAAACCACCACGACCGCCCTCACCGCTTTTTTGCTCCGTGAAAATGGCCGCGATCCGGGTTTCCTCATCGGTGGCGTGCCGTTGGATCCTCCCGTGGGCAACCACCTTGGGTCGCCCGCAGATCCTTTCGTCATCGAGGGCGACGAGTACGACAGCGCATTTTTCGACAAACGCTCTAAGTTTATCCACTACGCCCCGCATGTCGCCGTGTTGAACAACCTCGAATTCGACCACGCCGATATTTTCCGCGATCTGGCCGACGTGCAGCGCACCTTTTCCCACCTCACGCGCATCGTGCCGCGCAACGGCTTCATTGTCCTCAATGGCGACGACGACAACCTGCGCGCCCTCGGCCCGCTCGCCTGGACTCAGGTGGTGCGCGTCGGCCAGGGCGAGGGCAACGATGTGCGCATTGTGGATTTTACCGAGACGCCCGCCGGGGTGAGTTTTCGCCTGCTGTGGGGCGGGGTGGAATGGGGCACTGTTAACTGGTCTATTCCCGGGCTCTACAATGTTCGCAATGCCGCCATGGCGGCGACTGCGGCGGCGCTGGCAACCTGTCCTTCCGCACCTACCACCTTTTCGCTCGCGCCCCTGGCCCGTTTTCGCGGCGTCAAACGCCGGCAGGAAGAGCGCGTGCGCACCGCCGGTCTCACCGTGATCGAGGATTTTGGCCACCACCCGACGGCGCTGGCCGAGACGCTCAAGTCATTCCGCAACCGCTTTCCTGGACAGGTGCTGACCGCCGTGTTTGAGCCACGCAGCAACACCGCGCGCACCAATACGCTGCAAGCCGGGTTTATGTCGGCCTTGGCGCTGGCTGATGAGGTTTACCTCGGTGCGGTTAATCGGGCCGAAAAGCTCAAAGCCGACGAACGCTTCGACACCGTGGCGGTGATGGCGCATCTGGAAGCCTGCGGCGTGCGTGCAGCCAGTGCGCCGACCAACGCGCAGCTTTTGGAAAATCTTGTCTACGCAACGTTGCCCGCCTCCAGCGGCAAGCAGCGCCTAGTGGTTTTCTTTAGCAACGGCAGCTTCGACGGCATCATCGCCAACTACGTGAAACAGGCCGCCGTGGGGTAGCAGGCAGTAACATGGATCTTGTCGGATAACCGCGTGGTCGATTGCCGAAGGTTACCACTTCTACATCAGTGAATATCAGTGCCAATAAGTGGTTAACTTGGATCGTGTGGATCGATCGGAAGAGGAGTTTTTAACCACTTATGGGCACTGATGAACACTGATAAACCAAGCGGAGAAGTGACCTGGTTTTATCTCAAACGTCAGTTGCGCCCCATCATCCAACCTTAAAAAAACCGGATTTTAACCACTAATGAACACTAAGATACACTAATCCAGAAGCGGCGAATCCCTCGTTTTTATTGGCGGAAATTATTGATCATTAGTGGTTAACGGTTCGAGTCCGAGACCGATTAAGCACCATCTGACGACCTCGGCGGTGCTCTGTTACTCACTGGACA
>JBILJE010000011.1:0-21951 GCA_044377395.1 Rariglobus sp.
CCATAATAATGGCGACGTGGTGAGGGATGGGGCCGGGCGAGTTGGGCATGAGAAAAAGGGCGAGTTAGGTAGGGTCTGGGGGCTTTGACAAGCCGCCTTGCAATGCGTTTTTCGACCAGCGGGGCAGACGATGTTGGGCAGTGAGCGGGACTTATTTCGGGTTAAAACAGCCGGAAGAGCGAACGCGGCCCCACGTCGATAAACGCTCCGCTCGGGTCGCTCATCGCGAGGGGAATCGAGCGCTGCCATTTGCCTAGGAGGTTAAACACCCCGATCGCCGGTTCATCGCTCAATCGCACGTAGATTTCAGCGGCACCTGAATCGTAGGCGAGTGATTGCTGGATTACGTTGCGATCAAGCGTGACGCAGCCGAGTCGTTTTCCTTTGAGATCATAAGTTGAAACCTGCGCCGGTTCACCTTTAGCGAGTATATAGAGCAGGTTCTTTTTCTGGTCGTAAGCGACCCCAGCGGGCGGGCTAATCAGAGGCTCCAAAATGAGGGTTTCCACGAACTGGCCGTAAAGCGTGCTTTCGACAATGGCAGGCAGGGTGGGGTGGGCGAAAAAGAGGTGGCGGTCGCTGGAGCGAATCGCCAAATCACCGCCACCCTCGGGCAAGCCGGCGACGGTAAAATTACGTTTTATTTTTCGCGCAGGACGATCGATGACACGGATAAAGTTGCCGGGATAAACGCGTAGAAAGAGGTGGTCGGTAAACGGGTCGTAGGCGATGCCGTAAAGGGTATTAACGGCGCGAAGGTAGGTGGGCACGGCCACCGCAGGATTTATCGGCTGCATGTCCATCACCGGATTTTCGGCCCGGCTGGCGACGTAGGTGTGGTTGGGGCCGGGCGTGGCGCAGCCGGACAAACCGAGCCCGAGCAGCCCGAGCCCAATTTGTACGCAGCGGCTGATTCGCGTTGTCAACGCGAGGGCGGAGGGCGTGAGTCGATGCATGGGCATCGCATTCATAAGTGGTACGAGCATCGTAAATTCGCCGTTGTTCTCGGCGTGGGAGGTGCGCCGCGTCGAGACTAAATACGGGATGGTCACTTATAAAACCGATGGCGCGCGGGTTTTACTCAACCGCCATGGTTTTGGCGTGCCGCTGCCGCCGCACGTAATTAACCACCGAGCGCATTTCCGTGCCATCGCCGACCTCGGCTGTCGTGACGTGGTGTCGCTCAACTCGGTGGGCTCGCTGCGCGCGGATTTGCCCCCGAGCTCGCTAGTTTCGTGCTCCGATTACGTAGCGCTTCAGCAGGGGCCGGCGACTTATTTTGACGACGAGCTCAAGGGCGGCGCGCCCGGTATCGCCAACAACCTTGTACCCCTGCTGGTCGCGGAACTTGCCCCTGAGTTCCAGATTCAGACCGGCCAGGTGTATGTGCAGATGCGCGGGCCGCGCTTTGAGACGCAGGCCGAGATCCGCGTGATTCGCCAGTGGGGTGACGTGGTGGGAATGACCCTCGCCCACGAGGCTGATCTGTGCACGGAACTGGGGTTGAATTACAACTCGCTCGCCATCGTGGACAACTACGCGAACGGCTTGGTGGACGGGGCCGCCATCGACTTCGCGCGCTTCAAGGATCTGGTGCGCGATAATCAGGCGCGGGTGAACGCCTTGTTTGCCAAGCTGCTGGTGGTCTTACGGTGATTTACCGCCAAGCCTCTTAACTTATTTAATATTAAGAGGGTCTGGGTTGAAAAAACGTTTATCTTCGTTCAATGAAAAGCGACGGAGGCTGCGATGGCGGCTGACCAGCTCAGTGTTGGCACCACCAAAATTCGATTCATATCCGGTTTTGGTATGTGACTGCGGGCGGGGGCATTTCCACTCGGCCAAACTTTGGCCATGCACCTAACCTGAACGACTGGATCGAAAAACACCGGTTTTGGGCGTAAAAGCGAGTTGACCCAGCGCAACGCGAAGTCGTTATCGGTGTGCGTCATGAGGTCAGCCCCGACCCACCGACTCATCTAAATGCCCGTGGTAAAAACCCTTAAACCAGAGACATTAGTGCAAGGCATATCCGCCTCGCACGGAATTGTTTATGGGCAGGCGTTTTTGTATATCCAAAGCGATGTTGAGGTGCCCTCCTACGACGTGGAGCTTGATAAACGCGTGGCTGAGATTGCGCGTTTCGAGCAGGCGATCGTCGTTACGCGCCAGCAAATTCAAAAAATCATGGCCGAGGTGGATAAAAATCTCGGGGCCGAGGAGGCCCAGATTTTCGATGCACACCTTTTGGTATTGGAGGATCAAGCACTCATTTCGGAGACGATTCGCGAGTTCGAGACTAGCGAGAAAAACATTGAGACCTGCTTCGACAAAGTCTCACAGCGTTACATCAAGGCCTTCGCCGAGATTGACGATGAATACCTGCGTGAACGCGCCTGCGACATTCGCGATGTGGCCCAACGCGTACTCCAAAATCTTCTCGGTCAGTCGAGTCAAAATCTTAGCCAGTTGGTGGAGAAGCGTGTGGTCGTCGCCAACGATGTATCCCCGTCCGATGCGGCCGGGATTGATAGTTCGCAGGCGCTCGCGATCGTCACCGATTCAGGAAGCAAGACCAGTCATGCGGTGATCGTCGCCCGCTCGATGAAGGTGCCGGCGGTGGTCGGTCTCCGCGATTTGACTAAGCAGGTTCAGTCCGGTGATTGGCTTTTGGTGGATGGGTACGAGGGCGTGGTGATCATCAACCCATCGCAGCAAACACTTTTTCGTTACGGGCAGATCCAGCTTCAGAAAAAAGGTTATGAGCAGCGTTTGATGGAGGCCAATCGCCGTCCGGCGGTTACACTCGACGGGGTGGCGATCGCACTGCGGGCCAATATTGAGAAGGTGGATGAGGCCGCTTTGGTGAAAGAGTATCTGGCGGACGGCGTGGGGTTGTTCCGCACGGAGTTTCTTTACCTCAGCTCGGGGCGGATCCCGAGCGAGAACGAGCAGTACCTGGCGTACAAGTCGATTGCCGAAGCGCTCGCTCCGGCCCCCGTGGTTATCCGGACGCTCGATCTTGGCGGCGACAAGCCCATGGCGGGACACGCTCATCTTTTCCCGAAGGAGGACAACCCCTTCCTAGGTTATCGGGCCATCCGCTTCTGCTTGGATAACCCGAAGATTTTCAAGGATCAGTTGCGCGCCATTCTGCGCGCCAGCATCCACGGCGAAATTCGCCTGATGTATCCGATGATCAGCGGTCGCGAAGAATTGGCCCGAGCCAATGCCGTTCTAGCGGAGTGCAAAGAGGAGCTCACCACGCGGAAGATCGCCTTCAACCCCAATCTCCAAGTGGGGTCGATGATTGAAATCCCGAGTGCGGCGATCACCGCCGATTTACTGGCGCGTGATTGCGACTTTTTCAGCATCGGGACCAATGACCTGATCCAGTACCTTTTGGCGATTGACCGGGTGAACGATAAGATTGCCCACCTTTACGAGCCGACGCATCCGGCGGTCATTCGCACCCTCAAGTCGGTGGTGGAACAGGCGCACAGCCAAAAAATAAAAGTCAGTGTCTGTGGCGAGATGGCAGGTGACGCAGTTTATGCGCCGCTGCTGCTTGGCCTCGGGATTGATGAGTTGAGCATGTCCCCTCCGCTGATTCCGGCGGTCAAATACCTGATTCGCTCGATGAATCTAAGTGACGCGCAAAAACTGGCCGCCGAGGCGCTTAAAATGACCACGGCCAAGGAGATTTTGACGCTGTGCGAAGAATTCAGCCGTATGCGGGTGAAGGTGTCGTAATCCGCCGTCGCTCCAACGGCGGGTCACTTTACGCGGGTTAAAAGGGACTGCGCGAGTTGGATGAGGAACTCAGTATCGCCGGGCAGCGAGCGAAGGCAGGTCAGCGCGGCGTCGGTTTGTTCTTGGGCCAACTGGCGGGCGATCGCGATACCGTGCAGGCTTACATAGGTTGTCTTGCCGGCCATGGCATCCTTGCCGGCGGTCTTGCCAAGGGTCGCACTGTCAGCGGTGGCATCGAGAACGTCGTCGATGATTTGAAACGCCAGCCCGAGGTGGCGGCCGGCGCTGCGTAAGTTTGCCAAAGAGGTGGAATCGGCCTCGCCCACGAGTCCGCCCATGACCAGGGAAGCTTCCAACATGGCTGCGGTTTTGTTGAGGTGGATATAGTCGAGCTCGGCGGCGCTCGCGTTGGTTTTTTTCTCGGCTAAGAGATCCTGCATTTGACCACCGACCAAACGGGAACCGGAAGCAGCGTCGGCTAACTCGGCCACTAGGGCAGTCGCGAGTCGGGGCGTTGCACTGTAATGGGTGGCGAGGAGTACAAAGGCTTGCGTGAGGAGTGCGTCGCCGGCGAGTAACGCGGTGGCTTCGTCAAATTGGCGGTGTGCCGTGGGGCGTCCTCGACGCAGGTCGTCGTTGTCCATGCAGGGCAGGTCGTCGTGAACGAGCGAATACGTGTGGATGCACTCCAATGCGATGGCGGCGGGCAGTGCGGAGACGATAGGGCGAAAAAGGGCGGCGGATGAAAGGGCGAAAACAGGCCGCAAGCGTTTGCCTCCGGCTTGCAGGCTGTAGCGCATAGCATCGTGGATGCGCGTAGGGCCAGCGTCTTCACCGGCGTACCGGGGCACGAGTTGGTCGATGGCGGTTTCGACCTGGGCGATCAGCTGGTTTAATTTGATTGAGATGTCCATCGGCTGGTGGCTAGTTTCGCGTTAAATATACGCACTCCGCAATGCCTTCCCTCGAACAAGTTTGCAAACGCCTCTTTTCCGACCAGTCGTGGTTTCTTAAAGCTGTTGTCGGGGCGTTGTTGCTGATCATCCCAGTCGTCCATTTTTTAGCGTTCGGCTACTTGTACAACATGGTCGACCAGGCCCGGCGCGGGGATGAACTTGATTTCCCTGAGTGGGGGGATTGGCGCCGTCTTTTCACGAACGGGATGGCGGCCTTTGCCATTTTTTTGGTGCTCGGAGTGGTGCCGATTTTGACGGCTTGGGTGCTGGTTTGGCCCCTGCATTTTTTCCTTAACTACGGGGCGTTTATTTATCTGCCCTTGGTGCCGGCGGTGATGTTGGCGGGGCCGCTCACCGTGGCCGGTATTTATCAGTATCAGCGCAACGAAGAATTCCGTGATGCGTTTCGCCTTGGCGTACTGGTGGCGATGCTACGCTCAACCAAACTATATTTTTGGGTGCCGACCTTCGCACTGATCGGCTTTTTGGTGGCCGGCTATCCCTTGATGACGTTCACCATTTTTGTCGGTCTGGCCGCGAGTTGGTCTTATTATGCGGTCTCATTCCGCTTCGTCGAAGAGTCGCGCAGGGGCCGCGTCCGTGGTTGAACGTGCGTATCAGTTAGTGACTGGCTGTTAGATCCTCTTTTAAATTATATATCCCCCCCTCATGGCTTCTCAAAAACGCATTGAACGTGCGCTCAACGGCCCTGGACTGTTTGAAATTACACTGGGCGCCCTCATGGGCATCGTGCTCGGCGTTGTACTGGGGTGCTTGTATTTAGTGCTCAAGCCGGTTGAGATTTTAACCAAACCACCCGAGACCCAGGCCTCCGTTGCCAGCGATGTCTATTTTTTGAAAGGTGACGTCAACATCACCAAGTCGCGTCAATGGACACGTAAACAGCAATTGCTGTCTGCGGGTGGTGCCGCGGAAGTGTTATTTAACGAGGATGAGCTAAATGCATGGGTGGCGAGTGCGACGGCTAAGGTGCCTTCTGATCCATCAAAGGTGGTGGTTCCTGAGTCGGTGAATTTCCGTATCCGCGATGGCGTGATGCAGGTTGGGATTATCGGGAAGTTTCAGGCGCTTGAGATGACCCACCCCTTCGTGATTCAGGCGCGGGGTAAGTTTGCTCCCGGGGCCAATGGCTTTGAGTTTATTGCCGACGAATTGTATATTGGTTCACTGCCCACGCACCGGTTCCCAGGGTTGCCGCAGTGGCTAATTCAGCGTGCATTAGCGGCACAAAAACTGCCTGGGGAACTGACTACTATGTGGCTTAAATTAAAACTTGTGGCGGTTGAGGATAGTATGTTGCACGTCATCGTACCGTGATTCGACTGGGGGTATTTTTTTGGTTGCTCATGGCTGTTGCTCAGGGGCGATTGGCCAGCGCAAACGAGGAATCTGAGGCCCCGCCGGCCGCGCTGAAAACGGGGGCGATGCCGCGTGTTTTTTATACACGGCCAGGGCAGTATGAGATCATTGTAATGGATGCGGCGGACGCGCGTGGGGTGCTTGTTTTGGGCCATGCGGTGTGGGGGGCATTGACTGAACCGTTGGGGCTTCCCGTAGACGGTTTTAATACTCCAGTGAGTGTGCGTTTGGTCCCGGCTGCACAGTGGAGTGCGCCGACAGATTTTACGGTAACGGTGGAAACTCCAGGGAGGGTCACAGTGAGGGTGCGCTGGGAGGGAGGGGGTAACTCCAACGTGGTAAGACGGGCGTTGGTCCATGGTTTGCTGATGCGGCAGGCAGTTTCCTGGTACGGAGCGACAAGCTCGATCACGGTGCCGTTATGGCTTGAGCATGCTTGTGCTGGGTTGAGCCGCGCGAAGGAGCGACCGGCTATTATGGATATGTTTCAGCAGGACTCGCTTCGTCTTGCCTCGGTGCCATCGCTTGCGTCGGTGTTGCAATGGGGACGCGGGGCCGAGGAGTCACGGGGGCGAGAACTGGCGGCGCTCTGGCTGCTCTTACAGCTGCAGGCTGAATCAAGTGATGGAATGCAGTGGCAACAGTGGTTACGCGGTGTTTTGGGTGGTACCAATGCGCTGGATACGCTCCCCCGAATTTACACGGGGCTCTGGACGAGTGCTGCCGACATGGATCTGTGGTGGCAGACGGGGTTCTATCATCAATCGAAAAAACGGATGTTACCCGTAATGACGGCGAGTGAATCCCGTGCTTGGCTGGTCGATCGAAGTCGGTGGCTGGGGGGGCGGCAGGGCCAGGAGCTTGTCGTGCCGTTGGGTGAGCTCCACCGAATTTGCCGAGAGCCGTGGGTCCAACGCGAGTTGGGCGAACGCAGTCAGCAGATTCGTGTAACGCTGCCGGCAATCCATCCGTTTTACGCCAATGCGATGGTGTCCTTGGGGCGGCTTTACGAGGCGGCCCAGAAGGGCAAGGAGTCGGCAGCCAAGTCGGCGTTGGCCCAATTCGAGCGTGATTCCATCGATGCGCGGGAACTGGACGACACCGTCGGGGCGATCCTCGATACCGCTCCGCGTTAGTCGCGGCATTTTATCCGTTTTAGCTATCCGCTGCGGCGTGTCGCAGGTTACGCCGAGGCGTCATTATTCTTATGCGGTGTGATAAATTTAGTGCAGTTTGTTTCGGGGCGGATCGAGTTAATCGTCAGGCGTGCCGATATAGGGGTAATCATTAATGCCCTATGACTACCCTAACCTCGGTTGATCTCGCGGCGGCTTTGGTGCCCTTTAATCGCTTTTTTCAACGCGGCGTCGGCTCCTGCCACGCCTACCTCACCTTGCGCGAGGACTTCCGTGAACACGTTAGACTCGCGCAAAAAGAGATCGGGTTTGGCGGTATCCGTTTCCACGGAATTTTTAGCGAGTACGTTGGCGTTGTGCACCACGGGGACGAGGCCGATGGTCCTCAACTTAACTTTCAAAACGCCACCAAGATCTACGAATTCTTTGTCGCTCAGCGGATGAAACCGTTTGTCGAGTTGGGCTTCATGCCCACGCGCCTGGCCAGCGGCGCGGAGACGATTTTTGAATACCGCGGCAATATTACTCCGCCTAAAGACTGGGCGCAGTGGTCGCGATTGGTCCGCCGCTTCGTTGCCCATCTGGTTAACCACTTTGGCGTCGCCGAGGTGCGCACCTGGCATTTCGAGGTATGGAATGAGCCCGATTTGCACAATACGTTTTGGACCGGCTCGATGGCCGACTACTTTCAGCTCTACGCCGAAACCGCGCGCGCCGTTAAAGCTGTCAATGCGCAGTTGCGCGTGGGCGGCCCCGCCACCTCCAAAACCATGTGGGTGCCCGATCTTCTGGCGTTCTGCGCCGAGCAGCGCGTGCCACTCGATTTCATTTCAACCCACCATTATTGCGTCGATGCCGACTTGGTTCGCGGCGTGCCGGATGGGCCGATGTATTACCGCGGCATGAAAGGCATGGTCGGCGATGTTCAGCGGGTTCGGGAGCAGATCGCCGCCTCTGCTTTCCCCAATGCGGAACTCCATTTCACGGAGTGGAATTCATCGCCGGCGCACGAAGATGTTTATGGCAAGGATACTGCGTTCACCGCCGCGTTTGCGTTGCAGACCATTAAGGACGTCTCGGGCTTAGTGGACTCCTACATGTGGTGGACGGTGAGTGATATTTTCGAGGAAAGTGGGCTGAGCCTGCGCCCGTTCACCGGTAAATACGGATTGGTTAACCAGCATGGGATAAAGAAACCGGTGTTCCATGCCTTTCGCTGGTTGGCCCGGCTCTATGGGGACGAAATTGCACTGGCCCATGGCTCGGCACGGGCTACGCGCTCCACGCAGGGCGACGTACGCATCCTTAGTTGGAATTTGCCCGAGGTCATTGAAACTGATCTCGGGGGCGGGGATTGGCAGACGAAGGGTGCCCAACGTACGGATACCTTTGTGCTGAAAGGCCTACAGGGCCGGTACCGCCTACGTGTCTGGATTGTGGACGACCAGCGGGGCAATGCGCTCCACGCCTGGCGCGAGATGGGCGCGCCGGATTATCCTAAAGCAGCGCAAATCGCCGCGCTACGGGTGGCTGCCGAACCGGTTTGCCTCCGCGATGAAGTGCTGGATTTCGCGGTGGGGCAGGGGGATTTCAACCTGACGCAGGAGTTGGCACCGTGCGCTCTGGTCTGTTGGGAGCTGGACCGAGTTTGATCACGTTTCGCGTTCGAAACCTCAGAGTGCGGAGTAGGGGAGGATAGCGGGTAGGGGTTTAACTCCTCGATTCGGGGAAGGCGCACCTTCAGCGGATTTCCCAGTCGTAGTGGAACTCCGAGAGCAGCTTCGGTTTGGTCGCGGTGACTTGCACCACGTCCTCGATCCGGCAGCCACCCAAACCCGGGTAATAAAGTCCCGGTTCAACCGTCACCACGGAGCCCTTTTTCAAGACGTAATCGACTGAGGACATGCGCGGTGATTCATGGACGTCCAGGCCAAGCCCGTGTCCGGTACCATGGAAAAAACCGACCGAACCGGAGGGCGTGCGTTTGGTTTCAAAACCATGGCGTTCAAAGGTGTTGAGGCACTGTTGGTGAACGTGGCGGCCGTTGACTCCGGCACGAATGACTTCGAGCGCCGCGAGCTGAGCGGTGCGCACGGCGGCGACGAGGTGGCTTTGGGCCTCGCTCGCCCGGCCCTTGAGGAACGTACGGGTCATATCGCCATGGTAACCTGTGGCTGTCACCCGAGGGAAAACGTCGACGATGATCAGTTCGTTGGCACGTAGTGGTCCGAACCCGCGCTCATGCGGATCGCAGGCCTGGTCGCCGCCGGCCGCGATGGTGTCGACGGAGAGAGCGCCGGCCTCTAGGCAGGCGATTTCAATGGCGGTTTTGAGGCGCTCCGAGGTGAGCGGACGCCCATCGAGCATGAGCAAACCGGCCTTGATCTTACTTTTGCGCAGCAGCCGTTCGGCGGCACCAATCCCTAGGGCGCTGCACCGGTTGCCCTCACGCAGGGCGGCGATTTCGGTTGTGGTCTTGATCTCGCGCTCGGGGAATAGGGCGGGAACGGCTGTGAGTTTAAGTCCGAGTTCACGCAGGCGATCGGCAAGCCCGAGCGGGAAGTCGTTGGCCACCTCGAAGGCGCGGGTTTTGTAGTTGCGGGCAAGCAAACCGATGACCTCGGCCACGCCGATTTTGGCGTTGGGGTGGCGCGCGCGGGCTTTTTCCAGCCAAGGCTCCAGGGCGAGCACGGTGTCGAAGCCTGAGGTTTTTTTGGCGCGGCCAAACTCCAAGGCGTTGAGGACGGCGATTTTTTTGCCACGCAGCTCGATGGCGATGAAGGGATCCGGCACACTGAAACGGCCGAAATAGAGCATGTCGGCACTACGGGAAGTGTCGGCGTAAAGGAGCTTGGCAGGTGCGATGCGGGCCACGATGAGGTTGTGTTTAAATTTAAAACAATCAGTCACGTGCTCTGTGCAAAACGCAAATAAGGTTTCGTTGCCCCTGCGAGTGCTGGCGCTCGCCGTTATCCTCGGGCTCTCTATCGGCACTGGCCGCAGTGACGAGACGAAGGCTGCGGCTATTCATAATACTGCCACGGAATTTTATGCCATATCGGTGGGAGGCAAAACGGTACGGATGCAGCTCGCGGTCAAACGCGCTGAAATGGAGCATGGTCTGATGGGGCGCACCGACCTGAAGACCGACGAAGGCATGCTGTTTGTCTATGCTGAGCCCCAGCGGATGAGCTTTTGGATGCGCAACACGCCCACTCCTCTCGACATCGGATTTTTCACCGCTGACGGCACGTTGAAGGAGATCTACCCCCTGTATCCCTTCGATGAAACTCCGGTGGCTTCGAGGGGGGAGGCGCTGGTGTTCGCGCTTGAAATGAAGCAGGGCTGGTTTGAGTTCAATGAAGTGAAACCGGGCGCTCGGATCGACTTGAAGGCACTGGCTGTTGCCCTGCGGTTGCGCGGATTCTCGCCGGCGGTTTATGGGCTAAAGTGAAGCGGTGACCGCTGCGCTGGCGTATGCGAGCTCACCAGCGCAACACGCACTGAGGGCATTGTGATCAGGCCTGGGTCCGGGGAAGATTGGGGTGTGAACGACGCGCTGGAGCGCAGTGTTCACCCCGAGTACGAGGTTACTTAACAGCCGCCCAAACGCGCTGCACGTCCTCATGTTCTTCAAGCGCCTGGAGGAACTCGCCAACATCAGCACGGTGCTCGTCGCTCAGTTCGGGGAACATTTTTGCCACGTAGCCGATTTCACTGGTGACGACCGTCCAGCCATTGGCGGACAACCACGTCGAGGCCGAGTGCACGGCGGTGCGCTCAGTATGGAAGCGGGCGCCGGTTGACTCGGCTGGAATGTCGTCGTTTTGCGCATGGCCGATCGCTTCGAAATCGTTGGCGCCCGCCTCGATGGCGGCGGTTTCCAAATCAGTGCCTGCGGCGAGTGTATGGGCTTCTACGATACCCACGTGTTCAAAGAGGAACTTGTTACTGCCCGTGGTGCCGAGGATGCCTTTTTTAAAGAGTACACGCATTTCGGGTGTGGTCCGTTGCACATTGTCGGTGTATACCTCCACGATGACCGGTACCTTGTGGGGCGCATAGCCCTCGAACACGATGTGGTCCATGATCATTTTCTCGCCGCCGATGCCCGCGCCCTTGTTGATGGCGCGTTCGATGACGTCGCGCGTGACACTGGCTTTTTTTGCCTTTTCGACAGCAGCGAACAGGCGGGCGTTGGCGGCCATGTCGGCCCCACCGATTTTGGCGGCAACGGTGATTTCCTTCACCTGTTTACCAACCATTTGACCCTTCTTGTTGTTAACAATCGCGCGTTTCGCGTGTAGCCATTGGCGTCCCATATTGCCGAAAGGGTTAAGTTGCTGAGCTGGCTTGGGCAATCACAGAAGTAGATTACGCTGATACTTGTTTTACGGCTTACTGGAGGTGATTAGTAGGCGCAATTGCGGGCTTTCTTTGGTTTGCAGAAATCAGGTGAAAAGGCGTCTTCACTTCGCAGTCCTGCGCGTATTGCGTGGGTGGTATGTCATCTCCCGTTGTCGCGGTCATCGATATTGGTTCCAACTCGATCAAAGTGCTAGTCGCTGCACGCCGGGCGGACGGCCGCCTTGAGGCGTTAAAAACCCTGACCATTGACGCGCGTATCAGCGCAGGGATAAGCCGCGCGGATCCCCAATTGAATGAAGAGGGCATGGTTCGCGGACTGGCCGCAATCGTCGACTTGCTCGCCGTGGCCAAGCCCTTCGCGCCAACGCACACGGTGCTGGTTGCCACCAGTGCGGTACGCGATGCGATCAATGGCCACGATTTTCAGTCGCGGGTGCTGGCAGCTACCGGAAACCCCATCCGCATTCTTACAGGGGATGAAGAGGCCGATCTTATTGGGCGTGGACTAACCTGTGATCCCGCGTTGGCGCATTTGCGTGACTTTTACGTATTCGATTTGGGAGGGGGAAGTTTGGAGTGCCTTGCTTTCCGTGATCGGCGAATCGAGCAAGGCCTTAGCCTGCGCCTTGGCTGTGTACGGATGACGGAGGCGTTCATTAAGAATCCGGCCGCCCCGTTGGAGTCGACTGAATGCGCGGCGCTCGCTTTGCATGTTCGAGATACCCTTAAAAATTCGGGGTTTCGCTTTAATCTCCCTGGTGCAGAAGCTGTTTTTACGGGCGGGACAATGACCAGTGTGCGCCTGATGAACGGTGCATTACATGGAGTCGGTTTGGAGGACACGCCTGCGGTTGTCCTTGCTGCCACGTTGCACGCCCTTCTGGACGAAGTGGGCCCGAAGAATTTGGCGGAGCGTCGGAAAATGCCGGGTATGCCTGGGGCTAGGGCCGATGTATTTCCAGCTGCTTTGGTCACGGCGGTAACACTGGCGGAGTTTGGGCTGTTTGAACGGTTTCACCACTCGCTTTACAACCTGCGCTGGGGACTGGCTGCGCAGGCATTGGGTTGAGCGCGGTGTCGAGGTGGGTAAATTTGCAATGATGGAGGATGGTTTGATTCAGCCCTTGCGGACGGCTTAAGTGCAGGCCCCAATCAGGCACGATGTCGTCGCCTTTACCTCCTTCTCCTTCTGCGTTGCTCGATACGGTTCGGGGTCATGCCGAGGTGGCTGAAGCCGCCTGGCGCTCAGGTGATCCCGCGAAGTTGAGTGATGGATTACGGGCGTGTGACGAGGCGCTCACGGCGGTACAGTTGGGGCTAGTGAAAACGGGCCCAGATGAGACGGTTGTGCTGCCGGTTGCGTTCGCGGAGGTGGCCCAACATGTCTGGTTGCAACGCGGGCACATGCTCGACGCATTGGCTTCAATTCAGGGCGAGACGAAGTGGGTGGTGGAAGCGCTGCGCAGCTACGATCAGGCGATCGGATTGGGCCAGAAGTTGTCCTCGGAGGTTGGGTTTATGGTGGTGGCATGGATCAGCCGGGGAAAAGGGTTGCAGCGTCTGGGCTCCCCAGAGGCGATCACCGAGGCTTTACGGTGTTACGACGAAGCCATCGCGGTGGTCGGCTCGCCCAACGACGCGATGCCCTTTGAGTTGAGGAATACTTTGGGCGCTGCCTTGATGGGGCGTGCAGGGCTGTTGCAGCGCGTTGGTGGTGCAGCCGGTTTAGGCGGCGCACGGCAAGCGTTGGAGCAGGCGGTTGTTTGCCTGCAAGGGTGTGTCGACCATCCCTTGGCAAGGCGGAACCTCGCCTCGGCGTTGACCAATCTCGGGCTCGCCCGGCAGGAAGCCGGCGAAGTCGCCGCTGCGGTTGATGCGCAGGCTCAAGCATTGGTGATTATTGACGAGTTTTGGATTACGGATCCCGAGGCAGTGAGAGTGGAGCGGGCGACTATTTTACTTAATCTGGGTCAGGCCCAGTGCGCTGCACATGAAACTCTGGCGGGGTTGGCGAGTCTGCGTCTTGCGATCACCAGTGCTGGTGAGCGCGCCGGAGCGGAACCAGCCGCTGCCGATACAGTTTTGCGCTCACTGCATGCGCTCGCTGTTACGCTTGGTGCCCAGGTGGCGGCTGCGGCCCCCGGCGAGGCGTCCAGGGCCACTTGGCTGGCAGAGGCCAGCGACGCGGTGGAGGATGGCCTCAAGCTGATAAATGGTTGGGGCGAGCGAGCGGGTTGGTTTGCCGCAATCGGTAACCGGCTCTTTGATTTCGGCGCGTGGTTTTATCGTACCCAGCAGCCCCAATTTCTAGGTGAGTTTTTATTGGAACACCTCGGGCAGGATCCTGAGCGTGCGCGAATCGCCGCCTCAGCGGTACAGGCGACTCGAGAAGCGATTACGCAGCGTAGTTTTAGCGGTGTCACGCACGACGCTATGGAGCGAGCGCTGGATATCCTGCAGTCCATGAGTGAGGTCAATGAGCGGCTTAAATCACTCACGGTTCCGGCGGTATCGGCATGAGTAAAAAGCCAGGAGTCACGGTGCTTTGTGGATTCCTCGGTGCGGGGAAAACGACGTTACTCAACCACGTATTGCGCCAGGCCGATGGCCGGCGTTGGGCTGTGGTGGTTAACGATGTGGGTGCGGTGAATATCGATGCGGCCGTGGTGCGATCTGGTGCTGAGACGGCTGCCGCGCGCGACATCGTTGAGCTGGGCAACGGGTGCGTGTGCTGCTCCAGCAAGGATGACCTTGCGGAGACAATTGCTGAACTCGCCACGCTTGGCGTCTACGAGCACATTTGGGTGGAGACCACCGGAGTTGCCGAGCCCCGAGGGGTGGCGAATTTGTTTACGCGTAAAAATCCATTCGGGCGCACGATGGGCGAATTCGCGTCGCTGTCGGCGCTGGTCTCCGTGATCGATGCAGCGGGGTTTTTAAAAGAGGCGGCGATGGCGCAGTCGTTAAACGCCAGTGGTGTACAGGCGGATACGTCGCGCGAGGGGCGGCTTGAGCCGGCGACAGGCGAGCGTCCGCTGTTCGAGTTAATGCTCGAGCAGGTGGAATGTGCGGATGTCTTGGTTGTTAATAAATGTGATCTGGTGTCTGACGCTGCGGTTACTCAATTGGAGGAGTTGTTACGTGGCTTAAACACTCGCGCCGAAATCGTGCGCACCGAACGCGGACAGGTGCCAAGCGAGTTTTTTCTGAGCCGCACACGTTTTGATCCTAAGGAAACCCTCGGTGCGGCAAAATGGGTTCGGGTACTCAATGAAGTGATCCCTGGTGCGCTCTTTCTGCCTAAGCCGCTGGCAAATACGCAGCCGGACTTCGCTATAAAGTACGGCATTGGCTCGTTCGTTTATCAGGCAAGATCGGCGTTTGACCAGACGAAGTTCCGCCAACTCTTGGCCGGAGGTATCCCAGGGCTGCTACGCGCAAAGGGGTTTTATTGGACGCGTGAGCAACCCGACGAAATGGGGTTTGTTTCTATCGCGGGGGGGGTGGTGCGTTATGACGCCTTGAATTATTGGTGGGCTGCATTGATCGAAAATGGCAAGGCGCGCTTGGAAGAACGCCCGGAGTCGATCCGTGCGGCTTGGGTTGAGCCTCACGGTGATCGACGGCAGGAGTTGGTCTTCATTGGTATCGGCTTGGACGAACTTGCGATTCGGGGTGCCCTAACCGCCTGCCTCGTTTGAGCTGTTTGATTCAGGTGGGCGCACTTTATTCCGTGTCATCACAGGTTTCGGTGTTAGGTGTTTTGGCTATGTCAAAAACCCTTTTTCAGCGCATCATTGCGCGCGAGATTCCCGCCGTCATCGAGCACGAAGACGAACGGTGTATCGTTATTCATGATATTGATCCGCAGGCTCCGGTGCACCTGTTGGTCATTCCAAAGCAGGTAATTGCGCGTGTGGGCGATGCTGTTTCCACGGATGAAGCCGTGCTGGGGCACTTGCTGCTAATTGCTGGGGTGGTCGCGAAGAAACTCCAGTTGGCGCGCGGATTTCGGCTCGTCATTAACCACGGTCCCGATGCCTGCGAATCTGTGCCACACCTTCACGTTCACCTCCTGGCGAAACGTCAGCTCGCCTGGCCTCCAGGTTAAATTGTCCTCCCTATTCCACCGGTTTTTGGCTGGGCTGCCTGCTTAGCGGACGAAGTCGTTCTGGTGCAGTAGGGCGCGCCGGAGCATTTTCACGGGTGGGCACGCATGAAGGTTATTCGGCGTGGATCACTTCGGTTAAACTCTGTTTGGTTCCGCACCTTTTTCCGGGATCAGAAAACGTCGATCGAACGGGGCGCCGGTTGGGTGGCACAGGCGCGATCCGGTGTGATGCCCCAGGTACCCACAGCGTTCCGACCCTGCAGTTGATGAAATGTATAAGAGCGTATCCGTAAGTGTTTTTGGGTTTATGTGTGCCCATTGTATTAATGCGGCATCGCATCTCGTTTACCTCTTTGCAGGCGCTGGGTGTGCTCAGTGCTACACCGCCGAAGCGCGGGTTATTCCATTTAACTCTCCCCGAAATCATTGAGACGGTACTTTTCCTTCGGTCGGGCGCGCGTCATCGCGGTTAAAAATCCGAAGTCTTGGGTTCGCGTTTTTCTACGCACGGGAACGTTCAACGAAACAGATGCTCTGACTCGCACAACAAGGAGCCCATTTACGCGATGCGGCGTTTCGCTATTAAGTCCCCGTTTTGGGTGGATAGCTCATTTTCGACTTTCCTGACCGCCTAAGCGGCGGGGAAAATGGTCGGGCTGGTGAGATTCGAACTCACGACCTCTTGCACCCCATGCAAGCGCGCTACCAGGCTACGCTACAACCCGAACTGAAGAAGGTGCACAAAGCCCGACGCCTGAGTTGGACGCAAGCGGTTTTTTCAACCAATTCACAATGCCACTTCGGCGCATTGATTCATTCACTGATTTGCGTGTAACTACGCCCCTGCTGTAACGGGTGGTAACGCACATAAAACGGGAATCCGTCCGCTCCATAACCGAACTTCGAATACAAGGTGCTGCTCGGGAAGCGAGTGCGGCAGGGGAGGGGCGAGTGGATTGAGAGCGCGTTTTTTCATCAGGGGGACCTATTACTCGCATCATCACAACCCATTCTACGAAATGAGGAGTCAGGGCGTAAACAGGACCGGCTGAGGAGGGAAATTGAATTCACCCTGTATCGAGAGGTGACGCACGGCTTGGAAGTGGAGTTCGGAGTAGGCCCTTTTGCCCAGCCCTCGTTTTTTTCTTCCGTAGAAACGGCCACTTATGAAAGTGGTGCCCGGAGTCGGACTCGAACCGACAAGCCTTTAGAGGGCGGCAGATTTTGAGTCTGCTGCGTATACCAATTTCGCCATCCGGGCAGGACGTGAGGGAGCAAACGTAGGAATACCCTCGGGCTTGTAAATGGAAAACTCCAGCGTTCCACTCGCCGTTATGTCCGACTTCCGTGTTTTCGCTCCTGCGCCCGTCGACGGCCTCATTCTGTTGCCCGCTGGAGAATCGCATCATTTGGTCACCGTTAACCGTGCCCGCACCGGTGATACTGTCATCGCCTTCGACGGTCATGGTACTGAGTGGACGTGCGAACTCACCGAAGCACGCAAGGCCGGCGTCAGCCTGCGCGTCACGGCCACCCACACTCGCGCCCCCGCGCCCTGTGCAATTACGCTCGCCCAGTCGTTGGCTAAGGGCGGTGTCATGGATGACATTATTCGCCACGCCACGGAGTTGGGCGCAGCGCGTATCGTACCGCTGGCCACCGTCCGCACTCAGGTTCACCTCGACGGCGAGCGGTCCGACAAGAAGGTTGAAAAATGGCGTGTGGGCGCGCTCGAGGCGGCCAAGCAGTGTGGCAATCCGTTTTTGCCGGAGATCTCCGGCGTGCAATCGCTCGGGGGATTTCTCTCAAGCAGCACCGTGAAGGCGGCTGAATTTAAGTTGATCGCCAGTCTGCATCCCGGGGCGCTGTCGCTGAAGGCCGCACTGGCCCAGTTTAAGGAGGAACACTTACACGCGCCCCGGTCGGCCGTGTGGCTGGTGGGGCCAGAGGGTGATTTTTCAGCAACCGAGATGCATGACGCGGTGGAGGCCGGTTTTATCCCTGTTACCCTCGGACCTTTGGTTCTGCGCTGTGATACGGCGGCGACCGCAGCGCTTGCCGTTCTTGCCTACGAAACCATGGCTCCGGAGTTGCCGCCAAAGGACTGAATTTAGCCGGTTTCACCCCGTAAAAGCGCACGTGCGAGTGGAGGCTAAAACAGGTGTCATCAACCCCTCCGCGTTCTCTCCTTTAGCTCGGGGCGCAGTGGTTGCGTAGGTAGGGACTTCGGGACTCCCCGGTGCGCTGAAAAATCCCGACGCTTGCCAGCGCTCGCGGGCGCCGGTTGGCTCGCGGGCTTAATTTTTTACGACCATGCCCGAGATCACCAAGAGCTACGAAGCCCGCGACGTTGAAGCCAAATGGTATGCCGCCTGGCAGGAAGCCAAGTGCTTCGCCGGCCATGCCGCCCCAGGCCAAGAGACTTACTCCATCGTTATCCCGCCGCCCAATGTCACCGGCATTCTGCACATGGGCCATGTGCTCAACAACACCCTTCAGGACGCGCTCATCCGCCGCGCCCGCCTCGAGGGCAAGGCCGCCTGTTGGATCCCGGGTACCGACCACGCCGGTATCGCCACCCAGACCATGGTGGAAAAGCACCTTAAAAAAACCGAGGGCAAGGGTCGCCGTGATCTCGGCCGCGAGGAGTTTTTAAAACGCGTGTGGACGTGGCGCGACGAGAAGGGCGACCACATCTTAAAACAGCTGCGCGAGCTCGGCTGTTCCTGCGATTGGGACCGCACCCATTTCACCATGGACCCCGGCTATTCGAAGGCCGTGCTCACCTCCTTCGTGAAGCTGTTCAACAGCACCGACGAACAGGGCCGCGCCTGCATTTACCGTGGCAAACGCATGGTTAACTGGTGCCCGACTTCGCTCACCGCGCTCTCCGATGAAGAGGTCGAAATGCGCCCAACCAAGGGCTTTATGTACCGCCTGCGTTACGAGCTGGTCGAGCCGTCCACGACCACCGACGCCGAGGGCAACGTCACGCCGCTCACCCACCTCATCCTCGAAACCACCCGTCCCGAAACCATCGCCGCCGACGTCGCCGTAGCCGTCCACCCTGACGACGCCCGCTACACGCACCTCGTGGGCAAAAAAGTTTGGCGTCCCCTCGGCGAGCGCGTGCAGATCCCGATCATTGCCGACCAGGCGGTTGATCCCGCTTTCGCCGCTGGTGCGCTCAAGGTCACTCCGGCCCACGACAAGGTCGATTTTGAGATCGGCCAGCGCCACCAGCTCCCCGTGATCGACGCGCTCAACGCCGACGGCACGATGAACGAATTCGCCGGCCCCGAGCTGGCCGGCATGGAGCGTTTCGCCGCCCGCAAAAAGGCTGCCGAGCTGCTCGAAGCCAGCGGCAATCTGATCGAAGCCAAAGCCTACGAAAACAACGTCGGTTATTCCCAGCGCGCCGGCGTGCCGATCGAGCCCCGCCTGACCCAGCAGTGGTGGTTGCGTTATCCGCGCGTCGAGGAGGCCAAGCAGGTCGTGCGCGATGGGCTCATCCAGATGCACCCGGAGCGCTGGTCCAAGGTTTACCTTAACTGGCTCGATAACATCCAAGACTGGTGCATTTCCCGCCAACTCTGGTGGGGCCACCGCATCCCGGTTTGGTACGCCAAGGGCATCGACCGCGAGAAACTCACCGAAGCCGACCTGCGCGATCCGAAGAAAATCCACGTCTCCCTCGAAGGCCCCGCTGATCCCGAAAACTGGACTCAGGAGGACGACGTGCTCGATACCTGGGCATCGTCCTGGCTGTGGCCTTTCGCGACTCTCGGCTGGCCCGACGCCGAGGCGCAGGCCAAGGCCAATTTCTCGCAGTTCTACCCGACCACCACGCTGGCGACCGGGGCTGACATTATTTTCTTCTGGGTCGCCCGCATGATTATGGCCGGCCTCGAATTCGCCAAACCTGGCGCGCCCGTCGAGGAACGCATCCCGTTCAAACACGTTTATTTTAACGGCATCGTGCGCGACAAGCAGGGCCGCAAGATGTCGAAAACCCTCGGTAACTCGCCCGACCCGCTCGACCTCATTCAGAAGTACGGCGCCGACGGCCTGCGCTTCGGTCTGCTGCAAATGGCTCCGCTCGGCCAGGACGTGAAGTTCGACGAGGACCGCATCGAGAGCGGCAAAAACTTCAGCAACAAGCTCTGGAACGCCTGCCGTTTCCGCCAGATGAACGGCGCCATGAGCGACAACTCCTCGCTCGGCGCTATCCTCGCGCGCCTCGACGCCAGCCAGCTCGACGACGACGACCATGCGCTGCTCGCCGCCCTGCTCGACACCATGAAAACCGTCGAGCGCGGGTTCACCGACTTCGAATTCGCCGGCGCCACCCAGCGCCTGTATTCGTTTTTCTGGAACGATTTTTGTGACTGGTATGTCGAGGTCGCCAAATCGCGCGTGCAAGATCCGGCGGTCAAAGACCACGCGCTCGCCGTGCAGGATTTGGTTATCCGCCAGTTCCTGCTCCTGTTTGAACCGTTCGCGCCGTTCATCACCGAGGAGCTCTGGTCGCTGCTCGGCTACGCGGCACCCGGCAAGCCCTTCGTGCAAGACGCCCGCATCGAGTCGCCCGCCGACCTGGTTGCCGCCTTGCACACGCGCGGCATCCGGCTCGACTCGAACGCCTCCGGCCGCGTGGAGACGCTCAAGCAGTTCGTGACCCTCGCGCGCCAATTGAAGACCGAGCAGAACGTCGGCCAAAAGCGCGACGTGAAATTCCTCGCCCTCGGCGCCGACGCGGCATGGACCGCGTTGTCCGCCGCATCGGCCAAGCTCACACGGTTGGTTGGCGCGGCCGAGATCACACGGGCCGCCGCCGAGCTCGCGTTGCCCGCGATTGTCACGCCTTTCGGCACGCTTTTCCTCGATACTGGGGTGAAGGTGGACGCGGTGGCCGAACGGGTGCGTTTGACCAAGGAACTCGACACGGTGAGCAAGCACATCGCGGGCACCGAGGCGCGCTTGGCCAACGTGACCTTCACGAGCAAAGCCCCGCCGGCGGTGCTCGACGGCGCCCGTAAGCAATTGACTGAGTTGCAGGCCAAACGTGACGAAATTGCCCGCCTGTTGGCCTCGCTTTGAGTCATACCCCCTTCGAGAAAGGTGGATTTAACCCGCTCCAAAAGAGCGGGTTATTTTATTTATCCACCTTTAACTTTACTTAGGACATAAAGTAATCAGCTTTTGCGCCTTAATGAATTCCGTTGTCCCCACTGCTGTGCCCGCCGCCGACACCCCTGACCTTGAACGTGCGACGGCGGAGGCTCGGGTACGCTGGGCGGTGGACACTTACGGTGACGGGTTGGTGCTGACCACCAGTTTTGGCATCCAGGCGGCGGTGATGTTGCATTTGGTGACTCGGATCGTGCCGCAGATTCCGGTGATTTTTATCGATACCGGCTACCTGTTTCCCGAGACGTATCGGTTCGCCGCCGATCTCACCAAAAAGCTCAATCTCAACCTCAAGACCTACGTGCCGGCGCAGACCGCGGCGCAGCAGGAGGCGCTTCACGGTAAACAATGGGAGCTCGGGCTCGACGGGCTGAAGCGCTACAACCACCTCAACAAGGTCGAGCCGATGGACCGCGCCGTGCGCGAACTGGGTGCGACTGCGTGGCTGGCCGGGTTGCGCCGCACACAGGCCAGCACCCGCGGTCAATTGCCCGTGGTGCAGCACCAAAACAAGGTCACCAAAGTCCACCCGATCATCGATTGGGACAACCGCACGATCCACCAGTACCTCACCGAACACGGGCTCAATTATCACCCGCTGTGGGAAGAGGGCTATGTGTCGGTCGGCGACTGGCACAGCACGTCGAAACTCGAGGCCGGTATGACCGAGGAGCAAACACGCTTCGGCGGACTCAAGCGCGAGTGTGGCTTGCACGAAAGCTCGGGCCGAGGCGACTTCCAGATCTGAGCTGGTTTCCCGTTCAACGCCATACAAGCGAACCGTTTTTACCGCTAATAAACGCTAATGGACGCTAAAAAAACGAGGTAACGATCTCTGGACTTAGCGTAAATTAGCGTTCATTAGCGGTTTAAATTCAGGAGTTAGGGTTCAGTCTGTGATTTCCACCTGCGTCTCCGGCCAGCGGCCCAGAAACGCCAACTGGGCTTCGCGGTCGGGCACCGCTTCGTAGCCGTCACGGGTTAAAAACCGCAGCGGATACCCCGTTTCCAGTGCGGTTACGGTCACGCTCTCGGCCACCAACTCAAAGGCCGCCCG